>CALMTJ010000275.1 GCA_937872715.1 uncultured Methylobacteriaceae bacterium | reverse complement strand
GCCCTGGCCCTGCGGGCCAGCGCCCGCGAGGCGCGCGCGGGCCGGGCCCGCGCCCACGTGGAGCGCCACTTCTCCCTCGGCCGGATGGTCTCGGGGACGCTCGCGATCTACGGGCGGCTGCTCGGCGGGGAGCCGGAGGACGAACCCTAGCCATGGCCCATCTCGAACGCCTCCTCGGCGGCTCGCCCATCGCCGTGCTGGCGAAGCTCCTGTTCCTGTGCATCGTGATCGGCGCGATCATGACGGGGCTCGGGCTCGATGCGGGCTCGATCCTGCGCCGCCTCGCGGCCTCCGTGCGGGCGGTGTTCGCCCTCGGCTTCGACGCCTTCCGGGACGTCGGGCGCTACCTCCTGACAGGCGCCGTCGTGGTGATCCCGATCTTCGTCCTGTCGCGGGTGTTCAGGGGGAAGTGAGCTTGTCCGCAGGCGGGCCTCTCCGCACATGCGCGACTTCAGAGGCGTCCCTCCGCGGGCATCCGCCGGTGCAGGACACGCACGATGAGCACCCCGCCCGTCTGCTCGCGGTAGAAGACGGAGTGGCTCCCGTATTCCAGCCTGCGATAGCCCGCCCGGACATGATCAATGCTGCGGCCGAGTGCGGGAAAGCGGGCCAACGTCCCGAACGTCGAGTGCAGTCCGGACGTGTACCGCTCGGCCTGCGGCCAACCCCAGCGATCGACGGTGAACCGGACGATGTCCTCGATATCCCGGTCAGCCTCGACGGAAAGGCTGTACTCTTTCACGCGGCGTCGCCGCGCCGCCCCGTCATCACGTCATCCAGGATATCGGTGACCCGGCGGGGGCTGATCCCGCTTCGCTCGCCTTCGCCCAGCGCAGCGACGAGCGCTTCGGCACCAGCGGCGTCCTCCTGGTCGCGCTCGAGCAGAGCGCGCAGGTAGGTGTCGACGTTCGGGTAGCGCCCGCTCTCGAGCCGCTGCTCGATCCAGTCCCGCAGAAGGTCGGGTATGGAGATGGTGATGGATGCCATGCTGTCCTCCTGCCACAGGGTAGCCCGTTAGCTTGGCATCGCAAACGGGACCCGTGACGTCGGCCTGAGCGAGGCTCAGGCGCCCAGGACCTTCCAGATGCCCTGGGCGGAGAGCGCCACGCGGTCGCCCACGGAGAGCGTCCCGGACATGAACAGGAACGAGCGCGTGCGCCGGTTCAGCCGGCACTGGGCCTCGACGAAGTCGCCCTCCCCCACGCCCGAGACGAAATGGGAATCGAGCTGGATCGTGACCTGCGGGCGCCGGTCGTTGGCGAGATAGGCCGTGAGGCCCAAGGCCGTATCCGCGAAGGTCAGCAGCATGCCGCCATGCACGGCGCCCTGCATGTTCAGGTGACGGGCATCCGCCAGGAAGCCGAGCCGCAGCTCCGCGCCCTCGACCCGGCGCCAGAACGGACCCGGAAGCCCCGGGAAGCCGCCAGTATCGTCCGCCGTCCAGCCGGCACCGGCCGGATCGAAAGCGGGTTTCGGCACGGGCCGGGACAGGTCGGGGAAGACGTGCCGGCCGTCCGGCCCGAGCGGCAGCGCGTCGACGGTCCGGACGGCCGCCATCGGCAGCGTTCCGTAGAGGTGCGGGAAGAGGTCGCCGCCCCGCGACGGCTCGTAGCGGAGCCGCCCGCCGAGGGCCGCCGGGTCCACGCCGACGAGGAGCAGGTCGGCGCGGCCGGCGAAATGGCGCGCCGCGGTTGCCGCAACCTGGCCGGCATTCGACAGGTGGATGTAGCCGTCCTGAAGGTCGACGGGCGCACCCGCGAAGCTGCCCTCCCGCTCGGCCTCCCGCCACAGCGGCTCCGGGCAGATTTTGTAGATGAGCGCCATCGCGGGCCTGTATGTTGCGTTGCCCGTGGCAACGTATTATTTCCTAGGTACAACGTCTCACTTCGGCCGGTGAACATGCTGTCGCACGCGCGCATCTGGACCGCGATCGACCGGCTCGCCGAGCGCTACGGGCTATCGGCTTCGGGTCTGGCCCGCAAGGCGGGGCTGGACGCGACGAGCTTCAACAGGTCCAAGCGCCAGGGTCCGGACGGCCGAGACCGCTGGCCGTCGACGGAATCCGTCGCCAAGGTCCTGGCCGCGACGGGCGCGAGCCTCGACGAGTTCATGCGGCTGATCGAGCCCGCCGCGGGTCCGGGCGGGCCGACCGTTCCGGTGATCGGCCTCGCCCAGGCCGGCGCCGGCCGCTTGTTCGACGGCGCCGGCATGCCGGCCGGCGGCCCCGGCTGGGAGGAGATCGCGTTCCCGGACCTCGCCGACGAGCGCGTCTTCGCGCTGGAGGTGAAGGGGGATTCGATGCGCCCCCTCTACCGGGAGGGGGACGTGATCATCGTGTCGCCCTCCGCCACCGTCCGGCGCGGCGACCGGGTGGTCGTGCGCACGGAGGCCGGCGAGGTGATGGCGAAGGAGCTGAAGCGCCGCACCGCGAAGAGCGTGGAGCTCCGCTCCCTCAACCCCGAACATCCGGACCGCGTGCTGCCGGTGGCGGAGATCGACTGGATGGCCCGCATCATGTGGGCGCGCCAGTAGGACCGGCCCTCAGGCCGGGATCGCGACGGACGCGAAAGCCGCGACAACGGTCTCGTAGACAGGCCGCTTGAACGGGATGACGAGCTCCGGCACCCGATCGAGGCGCTCCCAGCGCCAGGCGTCGAACTCCGCCTTGTGGCCGCCGCCCGGTCGCAGCACGTCGATCTCGCTCTCGGCGCCGGTGAACCGGAGCGCGAACCAGCGCTGCGTCTGCCCGCGGTAGCGGCCGCGCCAGGCCTGCCGGCCGACCGCCGGCGGCAGGTCGTAGGAGAGCCAGTCCGGCGCCTCGGCGAGAGGCGACACGGACCGGACGCTCGTTTCCTCGTACAGCTCCCGCAGCGCGGCCCTGTACGGGTCCTCGCCCGGGTCGATGCCGCCCTGGGGGAGCTGCCAGGCATGCGTGTCGTCGACATGCTCCGGCCCGGCCGCCCGCATCCGCCGGCCGATGAAGGCGAGCCCGTCTCGGTTGAGGAGGACGATCCCGACGCAGGGCCGGTACGGCAGGCCGTCGGGCGGGGGAGCGGTCACCGCGAGGCCGCCGCCTCTCGGGTCGCGCCCCGGAGCGCGGCGCTCGCCGGCACCAGCAGGATGCCGCGCGCCTCGAGCCCGCGCGCCCAGCGCTCGATCCGGTCGACCGAGAGCGGCAGCGCCGTCGCGGTGCCGATCGCGAGCGCGCCCGTCGCGGCCTGCGCCTCCAGCTTCGCCAAGGCCTTGTCGATGGCGTCCGCCCGGGCGGAGGCGTCCAGCACGACCTCCGCCCGAGCGATGCGGGTCTCGCCCTTGTAGGCCGGCACGACCGAGCGCGACGACGATCCGTCGTCCAGGAAGCCCAGGCCGCGCTGCCCCGCCTCGCGCAGCACGGGCGCGATCGCCTTGTCGTCCGCCGTGAGCTTGCCGCCCATGTAGTTCACGAGCCCGACATAGCCCGTGAGCCGGCCCATCGCCCATTGCAGGTGCTCGATGTTCTCCGCCGGCTTGGCGCCGGTCGTGAGGGTGTGCGGGCCGGGGTCGCTGTCCGGGTAGTCGAACGGCTCCATCGGGACCTGGAGCATGATCTCGTGGCCGGCATTGCGGGCGCTGGTGGCGAGCCCGTCGAGGTTGCCGCCATAGGGCGCGAAGGCGAGCGTCACGGCCGGCGGCAGGCGCCCGATCGCCTCCACGCTCATGCCCCGGCTGATGCCGAGGCCGCCGACGACGATCGCGACCCGGCCCGCAGGACGGGCGCCGCCGGGGAGCCCGGCGACCGGCCGGGCGTAGACGTCGAGCGCCCGGGCGCCGTCCGGCCCGACGCGCGGCAGGGCGCCGTAGCGGGTGCGGTCGAGCAGCCGCGGATCGGGCGCCGGGTTGAGGGTCAGCGACACCTCGTCCGGCACCCGGACGATCACGGAGGCCGGCGCTGTCGCGCCGTCCGGCCGCACCACGGAGACGCCGGAGGCCTTCTCCACTTCGGCGGCGCCGCTCCGGCCCTCGATCACCCTGATTCCGGTATCCGGCTCGGCGGCGGGCCGGACCGGGTCCGGCTCGGCCGCCTTCGGCCTGACGGCGATGTCGACCCGGGCTCGCGGGATGCCCCCGGCCGGGTCGCCCAGGAACAGGACGTAGCCGGCGATCCCGGCGAACAGCGCGACGGCCGTTCCGGCCGCGGCCGGGAGCGCGCCCGAAATCCGGCCGGATTTCGGAGCCGGCCGGTCGATGCCGAGCGGCCGCGTCAGGTCATCCGATGTGGCGCTCACGCGGCGAACCCATCCCGAAGCGCCGGCACTCCACGCAGCCGGCCGCCGAATCAAAGGCGCGATCATGCCAGGGAAGCCGCCGGCCGCCTAACCGGCAGCCGAGTCGTCAGCGTACCGCTGAGGCCGGATCCCCTCTCGGCTCGCGAGAGAGCGCGGCCTTCGTTCAAGTGTCGCCGCGGCGCAGGGTCTGGTATTCCTCCCGGCGACGGAGAAGGTTCTCCCAGCCAGAGTGCCAGCATGACGGTCGCCACCTCCATCCGGACCGGACGCGCCGATGATCCGACGCTCGCAGCGCTGCAGGCGGAGCTGACCGGGCTCCTCGGCGATCGGGTCGTCACGAGCCTCGCGGTCCGCGAGCAGCACGGCCACACCACGACCTGGCTCGCGAACCAGCCTCCGGACATCGTCACCTTCCCGGAGACGACGGCCGAGGTCGCGGCCATAGTGGCGGCCTGCGCTCGCCGAAAGGTCCCGGTCATCCCGTTCGGGACGGGCACCTCGCTCGAGGGCCACCTCAACGCACCCCATGGCGGCGTGTCGGTGGACGTGAGCCGGATGAACCGCGTGGTCGCCGTCCATGCGGAGGACCTCGATTGCGTGGTCCAGCCCGGGATCACCCGTAAGACGCTGAACGAGCAGCTTCGCGACACGGGGCTGTTCTTCCCGATCGATCCCGGCGCCGACGCCTCCCTCGGCGGGATGGTGTCGACGCGCGCCTCCGGCACCAACGCGGTCCGCTACGGCACGATGAAGGACAACGTCCTGGCGCTGACGGTCGTGACACCTCGGGGCGAGATCGTCCGCACGGGAAGCCGGGCCAAGAAGAGCGCCGCCGGCTACGACCTCACGCGGCTGTTCGTGGGCGCGGAGGGCACGCTCGGCATCGTGACGGAGATCACGCTCCGGCTGCACGGCATCCCGGAGGCGATCGCGGCCGGCATCTGCCCGTTCCCGAGCCTGAAGGCGGCCTGCGAGGCCGTGATCCTCACCATCCAGACCGGCCTGCCCGTCGCCCGCATCGAGCTCCTGGACGAGATCCAGGTGAAGGCGGTGAACGCTTATTCCAAGCTGTCCCTGCCCGTGTCGCCCCTCCTCCTGCTCGAGTTCCACGGGACGGAGGCGGGCGTGAGCGAGCAGTCCCGGCGCTTCGGCGAGATCGCGGCCGACCACGGCGGCGGACCCTTCGAATGGGCCACCAAGCCCGAGGACCGCAGCCGCCTCTGGCAGGCGCGGCACGACGTCTACTGGGCCTCGCTCGGCCTCCGCCCGGGCGCCAGGGGCCTCGCGAGCGACGTGTGCGTGCCGATATCCCGGCTGGCGGAGTGCCTGGAGGAGACGAAGCGCGACATCGAGGAGAGCGGCCTCGTCGCCCCCATCGTCGGCCATGTCGGCGACGGCAATTTCCATGCGGGCCCGCTGGTCATGATGGACGACCCGGACGAGATCGCCCGCTGCGAGGGCTTCCTCCACCGGCTGGCCGAGCGCGCCATCGCCATGGAGGGAACCTGCACGGGCGAGCACGGCGTCGGCCAGGGCAAGATGAAGTACCTGAAGGCGGAGCACGGCGAGGCGGCGCTCGACCTGATGCGCCTCCTCAAGCGCTCCATGGATCCCGACAACATCATGAATCCCGGCAAGATCGTCGCCGCCTGACCGGGCGGGCGCGCAGGCCTCGGTTTCATCGGAGCTCTCGCGGATTGCGCGACCTTCTCACCTTCCTGGCGGGTGCGCTCATCCTCCTCCTGGTCGCCGCGCTCGCGGTGCCGCCCCTGATCGACTGGAGCGGCCGGCGCGACCTCGTGGACTCGGCGATCTCCCGCGCGGCCGGGACGGAGGCCGCGACGGAGGGCGCGATCGGGATCCGGCTGTTGCCCTCGCCGCGCCTGCGCCTCGACCGGCTCAGGCTCGGCTCGGTCGCGCCCGACCGGGTCTCGCTCGACGCCGCCCATGTGCGGGCGGAGATCGCCCTCCTGCCGCTGCTCCACGGGGAGGTCCGCTTCCTGGAGAGCCGCGCCGGCCGGATCGAGGTGAAGCTCCCGGCCGGCGCGGGCGGGGAATGGCGGCTGCCCCGGCGGCTCCTGGCCGACGAGACGATCCGGCGCGCCTGGGTGTTCGAGAGCGTGGCGGTGTCGCAGCTCCTGCTCACCACCGTCGAGCCCGCGACCGGCCGCACGGACCAGCTCTACGCCGAGGACGTCCGGGCGGAAGCGCAATCGCTCGCCGGCCCGTGGCGGCTCGAAGGCCGTGTCGGGGAGACCCGGTTCGGCCTCTCGTCCGGCGAGGTCCGTCCCGACGCCCCGGTCCCGCTCAAGCTCTCGTTCGGGGCGGCGCCCCAGATGCAGGCCGCGTTCGACGGACGCCTCGGCTTCGAACCCGGGCCGGCCGACACGCTCCTACCGAGCCTCGAGGGAAACGCCAGGATCACCGCACCCGCGGGCGAAGGCGGCCCTCTCACGGCCTCCGCGGCGATCAAGGCCGCGGGCCGGATCGCGACGGCGGACGCGGTCGGGATCGAGGCCGGCGATGGTCCGGGTGCGCTCCGGCTCACCGGGTCGGGACGCGTCGACCTCGATTCCGGCCGGCTCGGCCTGGCGCTGGAAGGGCGCAGGCTGGATCTCGACGGGCTCCTTCTCCAGGCCCGTGCCGGCGAAGCCCGCCTCGCGCAACTGAGGCCGCCCGCCGGTTGGCCCCTCGACCTCTCCGTCCGGCTCGATTCCGTGGCGGTCGCGGGCGAGGAACTGACGGGCGTCGCCGTGCGAGGCAC
>CALMTJ010000274.1 GCA_937872715.1 uncultured Methylobacteriaceae bacterium | reverse complement strand
CGCCATCCCGGAGACGAGCCCGCCCCCGCCGACCGCGACCAGCACCGTGTCCAGCCGCCCCGCCTGCTCCGCCCATTCCAGGGCGACCGTTCCCTGTCCGGCGATCGTCCCCGGTGCGGCGAAGGGGTGGATGAGGAGCGCTCCCGACGCGGCCGCGTAGCCGTCGCAGGCGAGTTGCGCATCGGCGTAGCGTGCCCCGCCGACGACGACCGCCGCGCCCTGCCGCCGGATGGCCTCGATCTTGGCCGGGTTGGCGATCTCCGGCACGAAGATCCGGGCCGACACGCCGAGCTGGCGCGCCGCGTAGGCGACGGCCGCCCCGTGATTGCCGCCGGACGCCGCCGTCACGCCCGCCTCCGGCACCGTTCCCGCAAGGAGCGAGTTGAAGGCGCCGCGGCTCTTGAAGGAGCCCACGTGTTGGAGGAACTCGAGCTTGAGGGAGACCGGCCCGTCATGGCCGAACGCGCCTCCCGGCAGGTCGAGAACGGGGGTGCGGCGGATATGCGGGCCGATCCGACCGTAGGCGTCCCGGATGGCGGCTTGGGAGATCGTCATCCGGGCGGGGTAGCGCCTCGGGACGACCCGCGCCAGCGTCAGCCCGGGCGGTGCCGAATCGTGACGGCGTGGCGGCCGGCCGCTCCGGGCGCGAGCGCGCTCATCGAGGCCCGCTCGGCGAGCTCGCCCTCCGCGTCCTCCCAATCGGCATGTCCCGTCCAGCATTCGAGCGACAGGAAGGGCGCGGCGGGACGCGTCCACACCGCGAGATGCGGGAACCCCTCCGTCTCGAGGGCTATCGCGGCACCGGACGGGGAGGCGAACGCCAATGAGCGGCTCGCGGCATGGAGGAAGACCAGCGCCTCCGTGAACAGCTCCGGAGACAGCGGCAGGCGGGCGCCGTCCAGCGGGACGGGACGGCTCGTCCGGGCGAGCAGCCCGCCTGGCGCCACCTCCAGCACCGCGGCCCGCTCGGGCGAGTCGAACAGGACGGCGTGTCCGTCGCGGCCGGAGACGTCGAACGGCCAAAGGAACGCCGGATGGAAGCCGAGCCCGTAGGGCATCGGCCCCTCGCCCGTGTTCCCGACGGCGAAATCCAGCCTGAGGGTCGCGTCGGAGAGCGTCACGCCGACATCGAGCGAGAAGCCGAACGGGTAGGCGGCCCTTGTTTCGGGATCGTCGACGAGCCGCAGCGTCGCCCGATCCCGGTCATGAGACACCAGGCGGAACTCCGCCCGACGGGCGAAGCCGTGCGGCGGCATCAGATCCATGCCGCCGCCGAAATACTGCCACGCATTCTGCATGCGCGTGTTCATGCCGAACGGCATGCCGGTGCCGAACACGAACGTGTCGTCCTTGCCGAAGTAGTAGTACAGCGCCGTGTGTCCGCACTCGACCGTGCCGTTCTGCACGGCATCGAGCAC
>CALMTJ010000273.1:6498-9370 GCA_937872715.1 uncultured Methylobacteriaceae bacterium | reverse complement strand
TGGCGGTGCCGGACCTTCGCCCGGCTCGCACGTCTCTTGAACGGCCGCAGAACGATCGGTACGGTCGGCCGGTTGCGGGTTTCCTCCGGCCATGACGATCGTCGATCTCTCCATCCCGCTCGAGAACGACGTGCCGGCCGATCCGCCCTTCCAGAAGGTCCGCATCGATTACCGCGCCCATGCCGCGACCGCGCACGAGATCGCGGCGGCGTTCCCGGGGCTGCGGCCGGATCAGCTGCCCGACGGCGAAGGCTGGGCGGTCGAGCAGGTCAACATCTCGACCCATAACGGCACCCATGTCGACGCCCCCTGGCACTACCACTCGACCATGGATGGCGGCGCGCGGGCCTCCACCATCGACGAGCTGCCGCTCGACTGGTTCATCCGGCCGGGCGTCAAGCTCGACCTCCGTTCGCTGCCGGACGGCCACGTGGTGACGCCGGACGAGATCGACGCGGAGCTGGACCGCATCGGACACAGGCTGAGCCCGTTCGAGATCGTCGTCGCCAATACGGGTGCCGGCGCTCGCTACGGCGAGGCCGACTACATCCATCGGGGATGCGGCTTCGGGCGGGACGCGACGCTCCACCTCGTCCGGCAGGGCATCCGGGTGGTGGGGACGGACGGCTGGAGCTGGGACGCTCCCTTCAGCCACACGGCGCGCCGTTTCGCCGAGACGGGCGATGCGTCGCTGATCTGGGAAGGGCACAAGGCCGGCCGGGAGGCGGGCTATTGCCAGGTCGAGAAGCTGCACAATCTGGAGGCGTTGCCGGCGACGGGCTTCACCGTGTCCTGCCTGCCCGTGAAGGTGCGGGGCGGCTCGGCCGGCTGGACCCGCGCCGTCGCGATCCTGAACACCTGACACGGCCGGCGCAGACCCGGCGGCACGAGAACATGAGGGAGGGGCGTTTGGCCAAGGTCATCATCACCTGCGCGGTCACCGGCGGCATCCACACGCCGACCATGTCGGACAACCTGCCGATCACGCCGGGCGAGATCGCCGAGCAGGCGATCGCCGCAGCGGAGGCGGGCGCCGCGATCCTTCACCTCCATGCGCGGGACCCGAAGGACGGCCGCCCGACGCCCGACCCGGCGGTGTTCATGGAGTTCCTGCCGCGCATCAAGCAATCGACGGACGCGGTGATCAACATCACGACGGGCGGCGGCATGAACATGACGGTCGAGGACCGCCTGGCCGCGCCCCTGAAGGCCGCGCCCGAGATGTGCTCGCTCAACATGGGCTCCATGAACTTCGCGCTTCATCCGCTCGCGGCGAGGTACAAGAACTGGAAGCATCCCTGGGAGGAGCCCTACCTCACCGGCACCAAAGACTTCATCTTCCGCAACACGTTCGGGGATATCGAGCGCATCTACAAGCTGCTCGGCCAGGACCACGGCACGAAGTTCGAGCACGAATGCTACGATGTCGGCCACCTCTACAACCTGGCGCATTGCCTCGATCAGGGCTGGTTCGAGCCGCCGGTCTTCCTGCAGCTCATCTTCGGCATCCTGGGCGGCATCGGGGCCGACATGGACAACCTCATGTTCATGAAGCGCACCGCCGACAAGCTCTTCGGCAAGAGCTACGTGTGGTCGGTGCTGGCCGCCGGGCGCCACCAGATGCCGTTCTGCACGCAGGCCGCCATGATGGGCGGCAACGTCCGGGTCGGGCTGGAGGACAGCCTGTTCATCGGGCGCGGGCAGCTCGCGAAGAACAATGCCGAGCAGGTCGCGAAGATCAGGCGGATCATCGAGGAGCTCGGCATGGAGATCGCGACCCCGGAGGAAGCGCGCGCCACGCTCGGGCTCAAGGGCGGGGACCGGGTGTCGTTCTGAGGCCGCGGCCCGGCATGTCGTCCCCCGCCAACCCGATCGACGGCTTCGCCGTCGACCCCGGATCGATCACCTATGTCGGGCACGACCTCCAGCGGCCGGAATGCATCCTGGCCGAACGCGACGGCTCGCTCTGGTCGGCGGACGCGCGGGGCGGCGTCGTCCACATCCGGCCGGACGGCTCGCAGGAGCTGGTCGCGCAGACGGCGAGCCGCGGCTTCTCCGAAGCGGCCGACGAGGAGGCGCGCTTCGTCACCGGCACCCTGCCGAACGGGCTCGCCTTCGCGCGGAACGGCGATATCCTGATCTCGGATTTCGGCACCGACCGCCTGGACGTGATGACACGGGAGGGCGCCTCCCGGATCCTCGTGGACACGATCGACGGGGCGCCGATCGGCAAGGTCAATTTCGTCCTGCGGGACAGCCGCGACCGCATCTGGCTCACGATCTCGACCCGTACGACGAACTGGATGCAGGCGGTCAGCCCGTCGATCCGGGACGGCTACGTCGCCCTCTACGAGGACGGGCGGCTGCGCGTGGTGGCCGACGGATTCCATTTCACGAACGAGATCCGGCTCGATGCCCGGGAAGAGTGGCTCTACGTCGCAGAGACCTGCGCGCGTCGCGTCACCCGCCTGCGGGTCCGGCCGGATGGCGAGCTGACGGATCGCGAGACCTTCGGGCCGGCCGATCACGGCGCCTTCATCGACGGCATCGCCTTCGACGCGCATGGCAACCTCTGGGGCACGCACGTGATGACGGACAGGATCTTCGCGATCACGCCGGACGGCGACCTGCGCATCCTGCTCGACGACGATCGCGGCAGCGAGGCGGGCCGCGCGCTGATGGCGGCCTTCGCGCGCGACGAGGCCACGCCCGAGCTGATGCTCGCCTGCGGCGGGACGATCGCGCCCTGGTTCGCGAGCGTCACCTTCGGCGGGCCGGACCTGCGCGACGTCTTCATCGGCAGCCTGCGGGGGACGCGCATCCCGCGCTTCCGCTCGCCGGTCGCCGGCCTGCCCATGTCGCATTGGTAGGG
>CALMTJ010000273.1:0-6488 GCA_937872715.1 uncultured Methylobacteriaceae bacterium | reverse complement strand
CGTCGGCCCTGTTCAGCCCTAACGCAAAGAGGGAGATCGTGATGAGAAGACGCGTGCGGACGTTGTTGTCGGCGGCTTTGGCCATCGGTGCGGTCGGGCCGGCAGCGGCCCAATATTCCGACGGCAAGGTCAAGATCGGCGTCATGAGCGACATGTCGGGCGTCTATTCCGACATCACCGGAAAGGGCTCGACCGTCGCCGCCCAGATGGCGGTCGACGACTGCCTCCAGGCCGAGTGCAAGGGGATGAAGATCGAGATCGTCTCGGCGGACCATCAGAACAAGCCCGATGTCGGGCTCGCCATCGCACGCTCCTGGATCGACCAGGAGGGCGTCGACGCGATGACCGACCTCGCCAACGCCTCGCTCCAGTTGGCGCTGCCGACCCTCCTGAAGGAGAAGAACCGGATCGGCCTCTTCCCGAGCGGCACCGCGCGGCTGACGGGCGACGCCTGCATGCCGAGCCACATCGTGAACTGGATGTGGGACACCTATGTCCAGGTAGCGGGAGTGACAAACGCGCTGACGAAGCCCGGCACCAAATGGTACCTCGTCACGGCCGATTACGCCTTCGGCGCGCAGATGGAGGCGGACGCGAAGGTGCTCGCGGCCGCGAAGGGCGGCAGCGTGATCGGGTCGAGCCGGCATCCCTTCCCGGCGACCGACCTGTCCTCGCAGATGCTGGCCGCGCAGGGCTCGGGCGCGGATTTCGTCGCGCTCGCCAATGCGGGCGGCGACACGATCAACGGCATCAAGGCGGCGCGCGAGTTCGGCATCTCCCAGAGCCGGCAGCAACTGGCGGCCTTCTTCATGACGGTGATGGACGTGCGCAGCGTCGGGCTCGATGCGGCGCAGGGCATGCTCCTGACGGAGGGCTTCTACTGGGATCAGGACGAGCGCGCCCGCCGCTTCTCCCAGCGCTTCAAGGGCCTGCACGGCGCCATGCCGTCCACGAACCAGGCCGGCGTGTACTCGGTCGTGCGGCACTACCTGAAGGCTGTCGCGGCCGCCGGGACGGACGAGGCCGGCGCCGTGATGGCCAAGATGCACGAGGTGCCGGTCGACGACGACGTCATGCGCAACGGCCGGCTCCGCCCGGACGGCCGCATGGTGCACGACTTCTACCTGTTCCGGGTCAAGAAGCCGGCCGACTCGAAGGGGGAGTGGGACTATTACGACACGGTCGCCACGATCCCGGGAGACGAGGCTTTCCGGCCGCTGTCGCAGAGCACCTGCCCGGCCATCCGCAAGTAATGGCCGGGCTCGTCCGGGGGCAGGCTTAGAGGGCCGCCTCCGGCGGCCACCCCAGCATGAGGTCTGAATCGCCGAACGGGCTCTGAGGCCGTCCGGCTCAGCCCTCCACGATCCGGGTGATCCAGTCGGCCAACACGTCCAGCAGCTCGGCCCGGACCCCCGCGTCGGTCCGCCCGGACGGGACCGGCACATGGAACGCGTGATCGGCGCCGTCGACCGCGTGCAGGACGGCCCGGGCGCCGAGGCCGGCCACGACGGCCCTGAGGTGGGAAATTTCCGCGAGCGCGTCGCCCGTTCCCTGCAGGAAGAGCATCGGGAGGCCGACGTCGCGCAGATGGGCGGCGCGGTCGGTCGAGGCCCGTCCGGCCGGATGGAGCGGGAAGGCGAGGAAGGCCAGCCCGCGCACGGCCGGAAGGGCTTGTAGCGCCTGCGCCTGCGACGGCATGCGGCCGCCGAACGAGCGGCCTCCCGCGACGAGCGGCAGCCCGGGCAGGAGGCGCGCCGCCTCGCCGACCGCCGCCCGGACGGTCGCGTGGGCGAGAGCGGGCGGATCGGGCCGGCGCGAGCCGGCCTCGGTGAACGGGAACTGATAGCGAAACGTCGCGATCCCGCGCTCGAACAGCCCCGACGCCACGGACGCGACCGAAGGATGGTCCATCCCGGCACCGGCGCCATGCGCCAGGACGAGGCAGGCGCGGGCGCCTTCCGGGTGCATGAGACGCCCGGAGACGCTACGTCCCCGTTCGACCGCGAAGCTGATGCGGTAAGGCTCGTCGCTGGTGGCTCGCTCGCAGACCGGCCGAAATCAGGATGCGGGCGGCGGCGGCGCCGACCGCCCGGTCCTGATCGTGGACGGGGATTCGTTCGCGCACCGTGCCTATCACGGCCTGCCGAAGACGATCCGCCGGGCCGGCGGGAATGGCGGGGGTGCCGTCGTAGGCTTCGCGAACACGCTCCTGCGCCTGCACGAGCAGGAGCGGCCGCGGGCGGTGCTCGTCGGCTGGGACACGCTCGAGGCGCCGACCTTCCGGAGCCGGGCCTTTCCCGCCTATCAGTCCGGGCGCGTCTTCGACGACGAGCTGCTGGACCAGCTCCGGCTGCTGCCGGCCTTCGTCGCGGCCTGCGGGTTCGCGAACGCGAAGGGCGCCGGCTACGAGGCGGACGATTTCCTGGCCGCGGCCGTGGCGCGCGAGGAGCGCCGGGGCGGGCGGTCGCTCGTGGCGAGCGGAGACCGCGACGCGTTCCAGCTCGCCTCCGAACTGACCACGATCCTCCATCCGGTGCGGGCCGGCGAGATGGCCCGGATCGGGCCGGCCGAGGTGCGCGCGCGCTACGGCGTCAATCCCGCGCAGGTGCCGGACTTCATCGCGCTCCGGGGCGACCCGTCCGACAAGCTGCCGGGCGCGCGCGGCATCGGTCCGAAGACGGCGGCCGCCCTCCTGCGGCAGGCCGGCACCCTGGAGGCGCTCCTCGCCGGCGGCCGCTTCCCCGGCCAGGCGGAGGAGCTGCGGCTGTTCCGGCGCATCGCCACGATGGATCCCTCCGCGCCGCTCCCGCCCCTGAAGAGCCGGAGGCCGACATGGCGCGAGGCGGCCGATCTCGCCGCCGGCTGGGGGCTGACCCGCCTGTCGGAGCGCCTGGAGGCGCTCGCGCCGGCCGCGAAGCCGCGGACCCGCCGGCGATCCGCTCCGGCGAGGCCGCTCCGGATCGCGACCTTCAACGTCAACAACGTCCGTCGGCGCCTGCCGAACCTCCTCGCATGGCTCGCCCGGGAGGCGCCCGACATCGCCTGCCTCCAGGAGCTCAAGGCCGAGGAGGGCGACTTCCCGGTCGGCGCGATCGAGGCCGCCGGTTACCGGGCCGTGTGGCGAGGTCAGCGGAGCTGGAACGGCATCGCCATCCTGGCCCGGGACGCCGAACCGGTCCTGACCCGGACGAGCCTCCCCGGCGATCCAGACGACGAGCAGGCCCGCTACATCGAGGCCGCCGTGCGGGGCGTGATCGTGGGCTGCCTCTACCTGCCTAACGGGAACCCGCAGCCCGGCCCTAAATTCGCCTACAAGCTTGCCTGGTTCGAACGCCTCCTCGCGCATGCCGCGACGCTGATCGACGCGGGCGTGCCGGCCGTTCTCGCGGGAGATTACAACGTGGTCCCGACCGACCGGGACATCTACGGGACGCGCTCCTATTCCGCGAACGCGCTTCTCCGGCCCGAGCCGCGCGACGCCTACCGGCGTCTCTTGGAGCAGGGCTGGACGGATGCGCTGCGGCGCCTCCATCCCGAAGAGCCGATGTTCACGTTCTGGGACTACGGGCGGGAGCGCTGGGCGCGCGATGCCGGGCTCCGGCTCGACCACCTCCTCGTCAGCCCGAGCCTCGCGCCTCGCCTCGCCGAGGCCGGCATCGACCGGTGGGTCCGCGGCGAGGCCGATGCCAGCGACCACGCGCCCGCCTGGATCACGCTGCGCCCGGGACCATAGGTCGCCGGCCGGGACCGCAGGGCGCCCGCCTCATTCCCGGCGGATGCCCTCAGCCGCCGAGCTGGTACTTGGCGAAGCCGTCCGGCCCGGCTCCGAGCTGTTTCAACGCCAGGCCGGGCGGCCTGTGCGCCTCCCCGGCCGGCCCCGTCAGGAAGGTCGCGACCACGGGTCCCGCCGGCACCTTGATCGACCACGACCCGTCCGGCTTCGGCGACACGGTCTTGTTCTCGACGACGTAGCGCATGATGACGTCCCGGGTGAGGTCGGGCGCGTCGACCACGATCGTCGAGCCGTCATTGCCCGGGAAACGGCCGCCGCCGGACGCCCGGTAATTGTTGGTCGCGACGATGAAGACCTGGTCGTCGCCGACCGGCTTCCCGTCATGGGTGAGGTCGACGATCCGGGTGGCGGCCCCGTCCAGGAGCTTCCCCTCCGGGTCGAAGCGCGACGGCGCGGTCGGATCGATGCGGTAACGGAGACCCGCGATCACGTCGAAGTTGAAGGCCGGGAATTTCGGATCGAACAGCTCCTGCTCGCCCGCCTTCGCGGGGTCGATCCGGTTGAAGATGCCGGCCGAGCGCTCCAGCCAGCCCTTCAGCTCGGCCCCGGTGACCCGCACCGCCTTCACTGTGTTGGGGTAGATGTAGATGTCCGCCAGGTCCTTGATGGCGAGGGGTCCGGGCTTGATGTCGGTGAAATAGGCGGGCCCGCCCCGACCGCCCGACTTGAAGGGCGCGGCCGCCGAGAGCAGCGGCAGGCCCTCGTGCGGGGTCCCCTTGAGGAGCGGCGCCACGTACCAGAGCTGCGCGTCGTTGACGATCTTGACGGAGGCGTCGTCCGTCACGAGCGAGAAGTAGGACTCGATCTGAACGGACGTCGCGCCGACCGGCTCGCGCACGTAGCGCAGCGTCGCCTCGTGCTCGGGTTTCGCCGCCGCCAGGATGGCGGCCTCGGCGCCGACCTTCGGGACCACCTTGCGGTCGACCCGGTCGTAGATCGGCCGCGCCTCGCAGGTGAAGCCCGCGACCGTCCAGCCATCGCCCGCGCGCGCGAGGTCGAGGTCGATGACCCCGAGATGCGAGCCCCAGAACCCGGCCATCACGGCCGGCTTCCCGTGAAGCGTGCCCTTCACGTTGTCGACCCCGGCGATGCCGGCGAAATCCTTCGGCCCGGGGAAGACCAGGTGCTGGTGCCCGGTCAGGATCACGTCGATGCCGTCCACCGCCGCGAGGTGGAGCGCCGCGTTCTCCTCGCCGCCCCGGCGCTCCCCGCCCGCGATGCCGGAATGGCAAAGCGCGACGACGAGGTCGACGCGCCGCGCCCGAAGGGCCGGGACGTGCTTGCGGGCCGCATCGACGATGTCGAGCGTGCGGACCTTGCCCTCGACGTTGCCCTTGTCCCACTGCATGATCTGGGGCGGCACGAAGCCGATCACGCCGATGCGCAGGGCTTGCGGCGCACCGGCTTCGTCCGTGAAGCTGCGCTCGAGCACCGTCCAGGGCTGGAGGAGGGTCGTGCCGTCGACCCGCTCGAGGTTGCACGACACGAACGGGAACCGCGCCTTCGACAGGGCCGTCGCGAGATAATCGAGACCGTAATTGAACTCGTGGTTGCCGAGCGTCGAGGCGTCATACGGCAGGGTGTTCATGGCCGCGATCAGCGGATGCGTGTCCCCGTCCTTCAGCCCGTGCCGGTAGGCCATGAAGTCGCCGAGCGGCGAGCCCTGCAGCAGGTCGCCATTGTCGAAGACGAGCGTGTTCCTCGCCTCGGCTCGGGCGGCGTGGAGCAGGGTCGCGGTCTTGGCGAGGCCGACCGTGTCGTCCGGCGCGTCGCGATAATAGTCGTACGGGTAGACGTTCACGTGGAGATCGGTCGTCTCCAGGATGCGCAGCTTGAGCCGTGCGCCGTCGGCCGCCGCGGCGGCCGTCGCCGCGAGGGCCGCCGTGGCGGCTCCGGACTGGAGGGCGAGGCGTCGGGTGATGGGCGGCATGGGATGCTCCGTGGCCACGAAATCCGGCAGAGGGTATCCGAGACCCGGGCGGTTCTCACCGTCTCGGTCCGGCTCCCCGCCACCTTGCACCGGAGGCGGTCGGCCCGTCGAGGCCGACGAGGCCCGCTGGACCCGGCTTCCTCGACGACGCGTTCGGGCGGCCTCACGGGCGATGGCGCGGCCGCGCCTCCGTGGTCGCCGCCTCCGTGACGGTCGGCGCGAGGCTCGGATCGTAGACGGTGCGTTCCCGAATGCCCTCCCGCGGCTGCTCGGTTCCGCCTCCATCCGGGACGTGGGCGAGCAGGAAGCGCGTCACGGGCGGCCCCTCGCCGCGGTGGAAGGCGCGCAGGCGCTCGGCAACCTGGAGGTCGACAGCCGTCATGTGCTCGGCGAGGCGGAGGTAATCGAGCCAGGTCGGCACCTCGAAGCGCTCGATCCACACCTCCCGGTGCGCGGCGTCCTGGAGGAGCGCCCAGCGGCGCGCGCCATTACGCCGCCGCGTCCGGCGGAGCCGGGAGGCCGCGCGGAGGAAGGACGGCACGTCGGCCTCGCCGATCCGGTACTCGACATTGGCGATGACCGGCCCGCTCGCCAGGTCGAGGCCGATCTCCGGACGCCCGGACGCATGATCGCCGACACCGTCCGCATCGATCGGCCGGGTGGTCGGCATGCGGACGGCGAAGCCGGACAAGGTCGTGGCGAGCAGCAGGCAGCAGGACGCGGAGAGGCTCGCCCCCAGGCCGAAGCGGACGGCGGCGCTGCCCC
>CALMTJ010000272.1 GCA_937872715.1 uncultured Methylobacteriaceae bacterium | reverse complement strand
GGTCGGCATCGAGCGCGAACCCGCAGCCGGACAGGGCCGCGGCGGCGAGAAGGAGGGCCGGCGCGCCCGAACGGGTCCTTCTCCCCTCGCGGGGAACGGTGCCGGCGCGAGGCCGCGGCGGGTGAGGGGCGGGCCGGGCGCGCACCTCTCAGCCGAGGCCGGGAGATGCCGGGACCGCCTTCTCCGGCAAGAAAGGAGGCCCGGCCTATGCCGGCGTCAGAGCGAGGCCTGGAGGCGCTCGGCCACGCGCGGGGCGAAATAGGTCAGGATGCCGTCCGCTCCCGCGCGCTTGAACGCCACGAGGCTCTCGATCATGGCGCGCTCGCCGTCGATCCAGCCGTGGCCCGCGGCGGCCATCACCATCGCGTACTCGCCGGAGACCTGGTAGGCGAAGGTCGGGACATCGAAGGTCTCCTTCACCCGCCGCACCACGTCGAGATAGGGCAGGCCGGGCTTCACCATCACCATGTCGGCGCCCTCCGCGAGGTCGAGCGCCACCTCGCGGAGCGCCTCCGCGCCGTTATGCGGATCCATCTGGTAGGTGAGCTTGTCGCCCTTAAGCCTGGTCCCGATCGCGTCCCGGAACGGCCCGTAGAAGGCGGAGGCGTATTTGGCCGCGTAGGCCATGATCTGGACGTCGCCGAAGCCGGCCCGGTCGAGCGCGTCCCGGATGGCGCCGACGCGGCCGTCCATCATGTCGCACGGCGCCACCACGTCCGCCCCGGCGGCGGCCTGAACCAGCGCCTGCTCGATCAGGACCGCGACCGTCTCGTCGTTCAGGATGCGCCCGTCATCGTGCAGGAGGCCGTCGTGGCCGTGGCTCGTGAACGGGTCGAGCGCGACATCGGTGATGATGCCGATGGCCGGCACCGCCGCCTTCACGGCCCGTATCGCCCGGCAGACGAGGTTCTTGCCGTTCAGCGCCTCCGACCCGCGGGCGTCGCGCAGCGAATGGTCCGTATACGGGAACAGGCCGATGGCCGGGATGCGCAGGGACGCGGCGCGCTCGGCCTCGCGGACGGCCTGGTCGACCGTCAGGCGCTCCACGCCCGGCATGGAGGAGACGGGCTCGCGGCGGCCTTCGCCGTCGATCAGGAAGATCGGCCAGATCAGGTCGTCGGCCGTCAGCACCGTTTCCCGGACGAGGCGGCGCGACCATTCCGCCTTGCGGTTGCGGCGCGGCCTCTGCCGCAGGGCGAGGGCTGGGGCCTTCGCCTCCACCGCCTCGCGCGCAACCTCCCGGAAGTCGGGACGCGGGACCGATCGGAGCGTGGCGGACATGGCGGCCCTTCCTGCTGGAAGCCCACCTTTATCACATTCGAACAAGTCCAAAACAGCGCAGATCGACCTGCGACCGCGCGTCCCCGCCGCCCGCCCCCGGGGTGATTTGACCGGTCGGGACCTTGCCCCTATCTGCAGGCGGTCCGAGCGCGTAGCTCAGCCGGTAGAGCAACGGACTTTTAATCTGTAGGTCCTGGGTTCGAGTCCCAGCGCGCTCACCACCCGCCGGGGCAGCTTCGACACCGTCCCGAAACATCGGCCCGGTAACGGAGTGTCCGGCGCTACCGAAACACGACGATACCCCCGCGCCGTCATCTTGTGCGATGCTTCCCGGCGGGGAGCGTCAGGGAGCAGGGTCTTGCGCGTCTCTCGGAACAGGATGCATGGCGGTCCGCCGAACGGGACCGGTCGGCGCTGAGCCATGCTGGCCAGGCCCGAACATGTCCCGCCCCTGCGGGACGGCGCGCCCCTGTCCGCGCATGCCGACCCGGAAGGCGGCATCTTCGAGCGCCTCGTGCGCCGGATGCCGATCCGCTGGCGCATCCTGGCGATCGCCTCGTTCAACTCGGCCGTGGCCCTGATCCTGCTCGGGCTCATCTGGAACGGCGCCAGGGTCCTGGGCGAGGCCTGGTCCGATCTCCGCCAGGTGCGCCAGTCCGAGCGCTTCCTCTCGACGCTCGACAGCGACGCCGAGCGGCTCCAGAGCCTGATCCACCGCTTCTTCGCGCAGGCCGACCCGAACGTCCTCGCCCGCATCGTGGACCTTCGCGATACGCTGATCAGCCGGCTCCGTGTTCAGGCCCGGCTTGATCCGCTGATCGCCGAATCGACGCTGCCGCTGACGGAGATCACGGAGCGGTTCATCGCCGGTTTCGACGCCTTGAGGGACACGCGGGCGAACATCTCGCTCATCTACGAGACGCGCGTGCTCCGGCCGTCCCGCGAGATGGGGTCCGTTTTCACGGCGCTCGCCGACGCGCCGGCCGAGTCCCGCCTCGACCTCCGGCCCGTCCTGGCGCGGTCGCGGGACGCCTACGGCGCCATGGTGCTGGCCGCGAACGCGTTCTACCTGTCGTCGAACCAGACGGCCGCGAGCGAGGCGAAGACCGCAGCGAAGTCCATCAAGCGGGGCGCCCCCGCGCTCGCCGGCCTGGACGGGCTGTCGGAGGATGCGCGGCGCGGCGTCGAGCGCCTGGCCGGTGCGGCGGACCTGATCGAGGCCGCGATCGGGGATCTCACGGACGAGTTCAAGACGCAGGCGAGGCTCCTCAAGGAGACGATCGACGACAATGCCGCCGCCATGAGTGCCGCGACCGACCGCATGATGACCGGCGTCCGCGAGCTCGAATTGTCGGCGCAGAACAGGTTCGACCGCACCCTCCACGACGTCGCGCTGAAGCTCGCGGTCCTGGCGCTCGCCTTCGTGGTGCTGGTGGTTCTCATGGGCATCGCGATCGCGAGAAGCCTGAGCGGGCCGTTGGGCGATCTCCGGGACGCGATGGCGGCCGTCACGACGGGCGATTACGGCCGCCGGGTCGGCGGTCTCGACGCGGCGGACGAGATCGGCGAGATGGCCCGGGCCGTGGAGGTGTTCCGTGAGAACGCCCTCGCGAAAAGGCGCGCCGACGAGGATCTCCGGCTGGCGAAGGAGACGGCCGAGACGGCTTTCACCGAGCTCCGGGACGCGCAGACGAGCCTGATCCAGGCGGAGAAGTTCGCGGCCCTCGGCGGCCTCGTCGCCGGCGTCGCGCACGAGGTCAACAACCCCGTCGGCATCAGCCTCACCGTCGCCTCGAGCCTCGCCGGGCGCTGCCGCGACTTCCAGTCGGAGCTCGCGGCCGGCGCCCTCCGGCGCTCGCGTCTTTCCGAATTTGTCGCTGGCGTCGAGATGGCCGCGACGCAGCTCGTCGCAAATCTCGGGCGGGCGGGCGACCTCGTCCAGTCCTTCAAGCAGGTCGCGGTGGACCGGAGCCAGGCCGAGCGCAGGATCTTCGACCTGCGGGAGGCGACGGAGCAGATCCTGGCGAGCCTTCGGCCGACGCTGAAGGCGGCGGGGGTCACCCTGTCCGTCTCCGTGCCGGACGGCATCGTGATGGACAGCTGTCCCGGCCCCCTCGGACAGATCCTGACGAACCTGTTCCTCAACGCGACCTTCCACGCCTTCGCGGACCGGCCGGGCGGGGCGATCTCGATCATCGGCCGCCCCCGCGGCGCGGCGGAGGTCGAGATCCTGTTCCGGGACGACGGGCGCGGCATGACGGAAGCGGTGAGGCGGCGCGCTTTCGACCCCTTCTTCACGACGCGGCGCGGCTCCGGCGGGACCGGGCTCGGCCTGCACATCGTCTACAACCTCGTGACGGCGCGGCTCGGCGGCCACATCGCGCTCTCCTCCGCGCCCGACCAGGGCTCCACCTTCACCATCGTGCTCCCCCGGACGGCCCCGGCCACCCCGGCCGAGCCGGACACGGCACTCGACGACCCGCACCATGTCGGCACCTGACGACCTCATCGCCCTGATCGAAGACGGCGAGCCGGATTCCGCTCCCGGCGGGCTCGTACCGTGGAAGGTCGCCGTGATCGACGACGACCCCGCGGTGCACGAAGGCACGCGCTTCGCGCTCTACGATTACCGGCTGAACGGCCAGCCGCTGCACATCCTGTCGGCCTTCTCGGCCCGGGAGGGCAGGGCGCTGCTCGAGGCGAACCCGGACATCGCCGTGGTGCTGCTGGACGTCGTCATGGAGACGGAGGCGGCCGGTCTCGATCTCGTCGGGACCATACGGGAGCAGCTCCGCAACGAGACCGTCCGGATCATCCTGCGGACCGGCCAGCCCGGCCAGGCGCCCGAGCGCCGCGTGATCGTCGATTACGACATCAACGACTACAAGGCGAAGACGGAGCTCACGGCCGACAAGCTCTTCACCTCCATGACGGCCGCGCTCCGCGGCTACCAGCAGCTCCAGCGCATGGTGGAGACACGGCGCGGGCTCGAGATCATCATCGAGGCCGCCTCGACCCTCTTCGACGTCCGCTCCATGCAGAGACTGGCGGAGGGGGTGCTGACGCAGCTCGCCTCGCTCCTCGAGGTGGATTGCGCCGGCATCCTCGTGCTGCGCGAGAACGGAAAGGCCGAGGAGAGCTTCTCCGTGCTGGCGGGGTCCGGCTGCTACCGGCGCTTCGTCGAGCAGGCGGCAGAGCTCGACGACGAGGCGGAGCTGATGACGACCGTCCGGCAGGCGTTCGAGCGCCGCGGGCACGATTTCCGCGACGGTCTCTCGGCCCTCTACGTCCGGACCGGCAGCGGGCGCGAGGTGATCGTCCTCCTCGAATCGACCAAGAACCTGTCGGACACGAACCGGGCCCTGGTGGAGCTGTTCTCGAGCCGGCTCTCCGTCGCCTTCGACAACGTGATCCTCTACGGGCAGCTCGAAGAAGCGAACGGCCGGCTGGAGGAGCGGGTCCTCAAGCGCACGGCCGAGCTGAAGAGCGCCAACCGCCGCCTCGCCGCCCAATCGGCGGAGCTGCGCCGCGCCAACCGCTTCAAGGGCGAGATCCTCGGCACCATCGCGCACGACCTGAAGAACCCGCTCGGCGTCATCATGGGCCGCGCCGAGATGCTGACGGACCTCCTCGCGATGAGGCCGCTCCCGGACGAGCAGGTCGGCGCGCAGATCGGGCACGTGCGCGATTCCGCCAAGCGCCTCACCGGGATGGTCGATGCCCTCGTGTCGGACGCGATGAACGACGCGCTGGACGTCACCGTCCGGCGGGAGCCGCTCGACCTCGTGGCCCTCGCCCGCGACGTGGTGGAGGCGAACACGCCGATGGCAGACCGCAAGGGCCAGAGCGTCGCCGTGCACGCCCCCGAAGGTCTCGTCGTCTGCGGCGACCAGGACCGGCTCTGGGAGGCCATCGACAACCTCCTGTCGAACGCCATCAAGTACAGCCCGGTCGGCGGCGACATCTCGGTTTCCGTCGGGCACGGGGACGGCGAGGCCGTGCTGCAGGTGCGCGACAGCGGCCCGGGCCTGTCGCCGGAAGATGCCGGGCGGGTCTTCGGCCGCTTCCAGCGCCTGTCGGCGAAGCCGACCGGCGGCGAGAGCTCGACCGGGCTCGGCCTCTCCATCGCCAAGCGCATCGTCGACCTTCACCGGGGACGCATCACGGCCGAGAGCGCCGGGCAGGGAGGGGGCGCCGTGTTCACCATCGCGCTGCCGGATTCGGAGGACAGGTAAGTGGCAGCGATCCCCCACATCGTCGTGGTCGACGACGAGGCGCCGGCCCGCGACATGGTCGGCGACTATCTCAAGATGCACGGGTTCACCGTGAGCCTCTGCGACGGCGGCGGCAGCCTGCGGGAGGAGCTGAAGACGACGAGCCCCGACCTCATCGTCCTCGACCTCAACATGCCGGAGGAGGACGGGCTGTCGATCATCCGCGACCTGAAGCGTCAGGGCGGGTTCCCCGTAATCATGCTGACCGCGACGGCGAGCGCCATCGACCGCGTGGTCGGCCTCGAGATCGGGGCGGACGACTACATCGCGAAACCGTGCGAGCTCCGCGAGCTCGTGGCCCGCATCCGGTCCGTCCTGCGGCGGAGCGCCGCCGCGGCGGACGTGGCCGCGATCGCCGCGCCGAAGAACAAGCGGGTCCGGTTCGGCACGAAATGGCTCGACCTCGACGCCCACAACCTTCGCGACGAGGCGGACGCGATCCATCCCCTGACGGCGTCCGAGTTCAACCTCCTGAAATCCTTCGCCGAGAATCCTCAGCGCGTGCTGTCGCGCGAGCGGCCGGTCAGCCCTTGCCTTCCGGCGAGAACAGGTAGCCCGCCCCCC
>CALMTJ010000271.1:303-3092 GCA_937872715.1 uncultured Methylobacteriaceae bacterium | reverse complement strand
GTGGGTGGGCTTGGCGGCCGGGGTCGGTGCGTGGGAGGGTATCGCCATCGGGTCGGCAACTTGCGGCGATTCGCGCCCGGCAACGACGGCAGATCGATGCGGATTGCCCTGCTCACCCTGGAGGCCCTCGCGGCGGCGCGCTCCGTGCGCCGCTTCGTCGCGGCCGATCCCGGACGCATCGCGCTCGTCGGCCTGTCCGACCCGTTCCGCCGGGAGGCGGGCGGCGCGCTCGGGCAGACCTGGCGCCGGCTGCGCCATTCGGGTCCCGGCATCCTGCCCTACCTGTTCCTCAACTTCTCCCTCCCGCGCCTCGCCGGCCTCCTTCCCTCCTTCGGCAGGCGCATCGGCGTGGAGGTCCCGCTCGCGACGACCTGCCGGGCGCTCGGCATCCCGGTCGAGACGGTGGGCGACATGAACGCCCCCGCCTTCCGGGAACGCCTCGCCGGGAGCGGCGCCGACCTCCTCCTCACCTTCCATGTCGACCAGATCCTGAGCGAGGGAACCATCGCGGCCGTGCCGCGCGGCGGGATCAACGTCCATGCCGGGCTCCTGCCCGAGCATCGCGGCCCCGTTCCGACGATCCACGCCCTTCTCGACGCCCCCGTGCGGCTCGGGGTCTCGATCCACAGGCTGGTCCCGCGGATCGATGCGGGGGCGCTGCTGGCGCAGTTGACGGTGCCGGATCGGCCCGGCCTCACGGCGCTCGGGGCCGCGGACCTGCTGCACGAGGCCGCGCTGCCGCTCCTCGACACCGTGCTGGCCGACCTGGAAGGGGGACGCCAGCGCGACACCCCGCTCCCCACCCTGCCCTATCGGGGCTTCCCGACCGCGGCCGAGCTCCGGCGGCTCGGCCGGAACGGCCGGCGGGCCGCAGGCTGGGGGGACGTGGCGGCGGCCCTCCGGTGCCGGGCATGAGGACGGCGGCGAAACGGGCCGTTCCCCTGGCCGACCTCGTCGGCGCCTGCATCGGTCCGGCCGCCGCCCGGCAGGGCTTCTCAGGGGCGGACATCCTCGTCTCCTGGGCGGACATCGTGGGCGATCGCCTGGCCGCCGCCTCGCAGCCGATCCGGCTCGACTGGCCGCGCCGGCATCCCGGGAGCGGCGCATCCGACCCGGCCGTGCTGGTCGTCCGCGTCGAGAGCGCCTTCGCGATCGACCTCCAGCATCTCGCGCCGCTCGTCGTGGAGCGGGTCGATGCTTTCTACGGGTGGCGATGCGTGGGCCGTCTCGTCCTCAAGCAAGGACCGGTGCTGCGCCGCGACCCCGCCCCCGCGCCGCCGAGGCCGCTCTCCGGAGCGGACCTGTCCCGCCTCAAGGCGGCGTTGAGCGGGATCGGACCGGACGCGCTGAGGGACGCGCTCCAGCGCCTCGGGACCGGGATCCTCGCCGGGCCGGACAGCACGGGTGACCGGGAGGGCACGTCCGTGCCACAATCGCCCGATTGATCCGGGCGCCATCGCGGTCCCATTCGGAGCTCACCCATGCTGTCACGGCGTCAGACGCTCGGCGCTCTCTGCTCGGGGGCGGCCCTCGCGGCCATGCCCCGGACGGCCTCCGCGCAGAACGCGCCCGTCGAGGCGCTCGCCGTTGCCGGGCCGCTCGGCGATGCCTGGCTCGGGAAGGAGGGCGCGAAGGTCACGATCGTCGAATACGCGTCGCTGACCTGCTCCCATTGCGCGCATTTTCACGGGACGACCTATCCGGAGCTGAAGAAGCGCTACGTCGATACCGGGCAGGCCCGCTTCACGCTCCGCGAGTTCCCGCTCGACCCGCTCGCCACCGCTGGGTTCATGCTGGCGCGGGCAGATGCGAGCGCGCGCTACTACCCGATCACGGACCTCCTGTTCGAGACGCAGGCGAGCTGGGCCTTCGTCAACCGGCCGCTCGACGCGCTCGCTCAGACCATGCGGCAGGCGGGCTTCTCCAAGGAGAAGTTCGAGGCGACCCTGCGGGACGGCAAGCTGCTCGAGGCCGTGAACACGGTGAAGACGCGGGCCGTCGACCAGTTCAAGGTGGACTCGACGCCGACCTTCTTCGTCAACGGGCAGCGCATGCCGGGCGCGGTGTCGCTGGAAGAGCTCGAGAAGGTGATGAAGCCGATCCTCGGCGCCTGATCCCGCTCCCGGATCCTCCGTCGGGACGGCGTCCGTGAGGCTCACGCGGCTACGAATCGCCGGGTTCAAGACCTTCGTCGAGCCGACGGAGGTGACCATCGAGCCCGGCCTGACCGGATTGGTCGGCCCCAACGGCTGCGGCAAGTCGAACCTCGTCGAGGCGCTGCGTTGGGTGATGGGCGAGAGCTCGCACAAGAACATGCGGGCGGCCGGGATGGAGGACGTCATCTTCGCCGGCACGGGCGGCCGGCCGGCCCGGAACATGGCGGAGGTTCTGCTCGCGATCGACAACACCGACCGGACGGCGCCCGCCGCCTTCAACGACGCGGACGCGATCGAGATCACCCGCCGGATCGAGCGCGACCACGGGTCCAGCTACCGGCTGAACGGCCGCGAGGTGCGGGCGCGGGACGTGCAGCTCCTCTTCGCCGATGCCGCGACCGGCGCGAGGTCCCCGGCCCTCGTCCGCCAGGGCCAGATCGCCGAGCTGATCGCCGCGAAGCCCCAATCCCGCCGCCGCATCCTCGAGGAGGCCGCGGGCGTCTTGAAGTTCCGCCGCCGCAAGGAGAAGGCGGAGCGCCGGCTCACCTCCACCGAGGGCAACCTGACCCGCCTCCAGGACCTGCTGCGCGAGGTTCGCCGCCAGCTGCGTCCGCTCGAGAAGCAGGCCGATGC
>CALMTJ010000271.1:0-293 GCA_937872715.1 uncultured Methylobacteriaceae bacterium | reverse complement strand
CGGGATCGCCGGCCTCCACGCCCGACGCCACGAGGCGGAGCTCCGGCTGCGGCAGGCCGACGAGAATCTCGTGCGGGTGAAGGACATCCTCCGGGAGATCGACGCGCAAGCGGAAGGCCTTCGCCGGCAGAGCCGGCAGGCGGAGCGGTACAAGGCGTTGTCGGCCGAGATACGAAGCCTGGAAGCGCGGCTTCAGGCGGCGGCCTGGCGGGCGCTCGACCGCGAGGTCGGGGCCGCCGAATCGGCGGTCCGGGAGCATGTCGGCGCCGTGGCCGAAGCGACGGCCCGGCAGG
>CALMTJ010000270.1:1487-2049 GCA_937872715.1 uncultured Methylobacteriaceae bacterium | reverse complement strand
CTGCCGGCCGAGCGCCGCCCGCCGCAAGGTGAGGTCGCAGACGGAACGGGACAGGATCGGGTTCGGCCGGATGCGCGGGTCTTCGGTCAGCCGCCGCGTCTGGTCCGAATTGTTGATGCAGGCGACCAGCATGGCCGCGAAGGCGCTGGAGGACGGCGTGGAGGCGTCGGCAGCCCGGACCTGGTTGCCGTCCTTCACGTAGAAATCGTCGCGCATCAGCGACGTGAGCAGGAAGCCGTATTGGCTGAGGATGACGGAATAGGCGTCCTTGCCGATCTGGCCGTTGGCGTAGGCCTGGCACGCGGCGAAGAGCCCGTCGCGGAGCGCCAGGACTCCCTTGGACCGGCCGGCGAGCTCCCGGGTCGTCTCGTCCGTCTTGACGGAGCCTTCCGCCTGTTCGATCGGGCTCGCGGCCCGCGTCTTCACCGTGATCTTCGCCTTCGCGGGGATCTTGCAGGTCGAGAGCGCGCCGCGCATCGGCGCTTGCAGCTGGAGATCGGTGAGCTGCGCGCGCTCGTCGCCGAGGCCGACCGGCTCCGGCTTCGACGTGGCCTCCTCGAAG
>CALMTJ010000270.1:0-1477 GCA_937872715.1 uncultured Methylobacteriaceae bacterium | reverse complement strand
TCTTCGCATCCGTATCGGATTCGGTCACGTAATCCGGCGTCGGCTCGGAACAGATCACACGGGACGAGCCGTAGGGCAGCGTCCGTTCGCGTTCCATGACGAAGCGCAGGTTCCCGGTCGCCGCGAGCGTCTTCGCCTCGCCGAACTGGAATTGGGACGTGCGGAAGTTCGGCGTGTCGCAGGCGGCGACCGCCAGGCATGAGAGTACCGTCGCAAGGATACGCATGGCGAAAGCCCCCCGGCTATGCGCGGCCCGCTTTCAGCGTGTGCCGTGCTGGCGGTGTCACCGGGCTGGCTGCCCGTGTGCAACCTCCGGTATGATACCGCGTCGGAAAGGGTTGCCAAGCGGCTTTCGACCGGCGCGCGACGCGGCGGCCTCACACCACCACGGTCAGCCGCTTCGCCGCCCGGGTCAGGCCCGTGTAGAGCCAGCGGGCGCGGTGCTCGCGGAACGCCCAGCTCTCGTCGAACAGCACCACGGATTCCCATTGCGAGCCTTGCGCCTTGTGCACGGTGAGGACGTAGCCGTAATCGAACTCGTCCGACTTGCGGCGGGTGCCGAAGGACAGCTCCTCCTCGCGGCCCTCGAAGAACTCGCGCGGCACGGAAACCCTGACCGAGCGCCGCTCCTCCTCGGCGGCCACGTCGAGCTCGATCAGCCCCGCCTTCTCGCCCCGCATTCCCTTCACGGAGAACAGCCCGCCGTTCAGCAGGCCCTTCGTCTTGTCGTTGCGCAGGCAGACCAGCCTTTCGCCGGCCGCCGGCATGGGGTCGCGGAAGCCCAGGAGGTTGCGGATGCGGCCGTTATAAGCGCGGCGCGACTTGTTGAGGCCGACCAGGACCTGGTCGGCCCCGAGGATCGCGGGCGCGTCGATGTCGCGGCGGCCGATCACCTGCGTGTCGCCCCAGCGGCCGCGCTCCAGCGCGCCGCCCTCGCGCACCGCCACGGAAAGCCGGATGATCGGGTCGCCCGCCGCCTGCCGGTGGATGGCCGTCAGCATGGCGTCCGGCGGGTGCTCGGTGAAGTAGCCGGCCCCCTTCACGGGCGGGAGCTGCGCCGGGTCGCCGAGCACGAGGACCGGCGTGCCGAAGGACAGGAGGTCGCGCCCGAGCTCCTCGTCCACCATGGAGCATTCGTCGATCACGATCAGCTTCGCCTTGGCGGCATCGCTCTGGCGGTTCAGGGCGAAGAGCGGCCCCGTCTCGCCGGAGCCCCGCGAGCGGTAGATCAGCGAATGGATGGTGGACGCCTCCCCGCAGCCCTTCTCCCGGAGCACCAGCGCCGCCTTGCCGGTGAAGGCCGCGAAGCAGACATCCCCGTCGACCCCTTCGGCGACGTGGCGGGCGAGCGTCGTCTTGCCCGTCCCGGCATAGCCGAAGAGCCGGAAGATCGGGCGGTCGCGCGCCTTGAGCCAGGCCGCCACGGAGGCGAGCGCCCGCTCCTGTTCCGGGGACCAGTTCACGGGGGGTCGGGGGG
>CALMTJ010000269.1:5277-5582 GCA_937872715.1 uncultured Methylobacteriaceae bacterium | reverse complement strand
GAGCGGAGGGAGGGGAGTTCCGGGCCGGTCATCAGCTTGGAGCGATGGCCCTGCAGGGCTGACCCGCTTGGTGCCGCATTGCGGGATACCGGGCGTCGTGATTGTTTCAGGGCTTACCCGAACAGGATCGTCGGCCGACATGCGGGATCGCACGCCTCTCCGCTCCCCCGTTTTCGACATGGCCGAGCGGCCCGGCGGCGCAGGGGAGAGCGCGGCCGCCGGCATGAAGTTCGGCATCGGCCAGCCGGTCGGGCGGCGCGAAGATCCGACCCTGGTCCGGGGCGAGGGCCGCTACACGGACGACA
>CALMTJ010000269.1:2925-5267 GCA_937872715.1 uncultured Methylobacteriaceae bacterium | reverse complement strand
GCCTTCGCGGCCTTCGTCCGCTCCTCGCAGCCGCACGGGATCATCGCGGGCATCGACACGGAGGCGGCGCGCGACATGCCGGGCGTGCTCGGCGTGTTCACGGGTGACGATCTCTCGGCCTACGGGCCGTTCCCGAACGGGCTCGCCTTCAAGAACCGGGACGGTTCCCCCATGGCGAAGCCCGAGCGGGGCGCGCTTGCGACCGGCAAGGTCCGGTTCGTCGGCGACGCCCTGGCCGTCGTGGTGGCCGAGACGGCCGCCGCCGCGCGGGATGCCGCCGAGGCGGTCCTGCCCGACATCGAGGGTCTGCCGGTCGCGGTCACGGCGGCCGAGGCGGACGCGGAGGGCGCGCCCCGCCTCTACGACGGCGTCCCCGGCAACCTCCTGCTCGACTACCATTTCGGCGACGCCGACGCGGTCGAGGCCGCCTTCGCGTCGGCCGCGCACGTGACGCGGCTGCCGCTCGCCAGCCACCGGCTGGTGGTGAACCCTATGGAGCCCCGCACCGCCCTCGGCGAGTTCGATCCCGCGACCGGCCGCTATACGCTCCATCTCGGTTGCCAGGGCGTGTTCGGCATGCGGGCCGCGATCGCCGGGATGATGAGGGAGCCGGTCGGGAAGGTCCGCATCCTCACGGGCCAGGTCGGAGGCTCCTTCGGGATGAAGGCGAGCCCCTTCCCGGAATATGCCTGCCTGCTGCACGCCGCCCGGGTGCTGGGGCGCCCGGTGAAGTGGACGGATGCCCGTTCGGAGAGCTTCATGTCCGACCATCACGGCCGCGGGGTCGAGGTGGAGGCGGAGCTCGCGCTCGATGCCGACGGCCGCTTCACGGCCCTGCGCATCCGCGGCCGCGCCGATCTCGGCGGCTACCTGACGCCCGTGGCTCCGCTCTTCTCGACGGTGAACATCGGCAAGAACGCGCTGTCCGTCTACCGGACGCCGCTGGTCGAGACCGGCATCCGGTGCCTCCTCACCAACGCCGTCCCGGTCAGCGCCTATCGGGGCGCCGGCCGGCCGGAGGGCAACTACATCACCGAACGGCTCATCGACACGGCCGCTCACGAGCTCGGCCGCGACCCGGCGGAGCTGCGCCGGCTGAACCACATCCGGCCGGACGAGATCCCGTACCGGACGCCGGTCGACACCCATTACGATTCCGGCGACTTCACCGGCCTCCTGGACGAGGCGCTCGCCGTCGCCGATTGGGACGGGTTCGAGGCTCGGGCGGCCGAGAGCCGCGCCCGCGGCCTGCTCCGGGGCCGGGGGATCGGCCAGTATCTCGAGGTGACGGCCCCGCCCGTGAACGAGATGGGCGGCATCCGGTTCGAACCGGACGGCGACGTGACGGTGATCACGGGCACGCTCGATTACGGGCAGGGCCATTGGACCCCGTTCGCCCAGGTCCTGTCCGCCAGGCTCGGGGTGCCGTTTGATCGCATACGGCTGCTCCAGGGCGATTCGGACGAGCTGGTCGCCGGCGGCGGCACGGGCGGCTCGAAATCGCTGATGGCGAGCGGAACGGCGATCGTGGAGGCGGCGGACATCGTCATCGCGCGCGGCCGGGAGATCGCGGCCGACATGCTGGAGGCGGGCCTGCCCGACATCGAGTTCGAGGCGGGCCGCTTCACCGTGGCCGGGACCGACCGGTCGATCGACATCACCGAGATGGCGCGCCGCCTGCGCGAGGCGCCGCCGCCGGGCGCAGGGCCGGGTTCGCTCGACGTGAAGCACGTCCACAAGAGCTCGCCCTCCGCCTACCCGAACGGCTGCCACGTGAGCGAGGTCGAGGTCGATCCGGAGACGGGCGAGATCGACGTCGTGCGCTACGCGATGGTCAACGATTTCGGCACGATCGTGAACCCGATGCTGGTGGAGGGGCAGGCGCATGGCGGCGTGCTCCAGGGCATCGGGCAGGCCGTTATGGAGCGCACGGCCTACGATGCCGACGGGCAGCTCGTCTCGGGCTCCTTCATGGATTACGCCCTGCCGCGTGCCTCCCACGCGCCGCCCTTCGCGCCCTTCCACTCGCGGCCCTGCCCGGCCACCACCAACCCGCTCGGGGTCAAGGGCTGCGGGGAGGCCGGCGTCGCCGGCGCCCTGCCGTCCGTGATGAACGCGATCGTGGACGCGCTCCGGCCGCTCGGGATCCGGCACATGGACATGCCGGCCACGCCCGACCGGGTCTGGCGCGCCATCCGAGACGCCGAGGCGGCCAGCCGGGACGCCGAGGCGGGCCGAGCCTGACCGGGTGTCGCCCCTCGAGCGCAGCCACCTCCTCTTCGGCATCCGCAACGCGCTCGCGCTGCCGGCCTGGATCGTCGGCTTCTCGCTCCTCGGCGTCG
>CALMTJ010000269.1:0-2915 GCA_937872715.1 uncultured Methylobacteriaceae bacterium | reverse complement strand
GGTCAGCGTGGTCGAACCCAAGGCATTGACCGAACGCTCGCGCGCGACGCCGGCCACCCGCTCGGCTCCGCCCTCCTCTCGACCGTGCTGATCTGGGCGGCGCCGGCGCAGCTCATCTTCTTCGGCGGGCTCGCGACCGGCGGGCTGGTCCTGGCGACCGCGATCGCGGTCGGGCTCTCCGCCATCCGGCTCCTGCCGATGACGCTCGCCATCCTGCCCTACCTGCGGCGGCCGGGTCAGGGCTTCCTGATGCAGGCCTTCCTGGCGCATCTCGTGGCGGCGACGAACTGGATCGAGGGCATGCGGCGCCTGTCGACGCTGGAGCCCGAAGGACGCGTGCCCTATTTCGTCGGGTTCGGCATGACCTGCCTCGTCGTCAGCACGGCCATGACCGGGATCGGCTACGGGCTGGTGGCGGCGCTCCCGCCGGCCCTCGCGGCCGGGGTGCTCGGCCTGACGCCGATCTACTTCACCGTCTCCATGGTCGGGACGGCCCGGATCCCGGCCGATTGGGTCGCTGTCGGGTTGGGGCTCGGCCTCGCTCCGGTCGCCTATGCCCTGTTCGGCAAGGAGCTCGACCTCCTGATCACCGGTCTCGTCGGCGGCACGCTGGCCTATCTCGTCGGCCGGCGGTGGAAGGAGGCGGCGTGACGGCCGGCTGGTGGCCCTACCTCGTCGTCGTCGCGGGCTTCCTGCCGAACGAGGCGTTCCGGCTCGCGGCCGTCTTCATGTCCCGCCGCATCGACCCGAATTCGGAGGTGTTCGTCTGGGTCAGGATCATGGCGACGACGCTGCTCGCGGCCGTCGTCTCCCGCCTCATCTACGCGCCCGCAGCCGCCTATGCGGGCGTCCCGCTGGCGCTCCGGATCGCGTCCGTCGCGGTCGGCGTCGGCGGGTTCTATCTCTGCCGGCGCTCGCTCGTGGGCGGCATCCTCGTGGGCGAGGCCTTCTTCGTCGGCCTCGCCTGGTGGCTCGGGACGGTATGACCCGCCCCGAGCTGGCATATGAAACCCGTACCAGCTCACCCCGGCGAAGGCCGGGGCCACCCTTCGCCGGAATTGACGGGTTGGGTTGCTACAGGCCCCAATACGGCGACACGCCGTAATAATCGTGGAGCTTGCGCTCGCTCTCGCGGTCACGCCAATCGTAATTCTCGTCGCGGGCGTAGCTCGGCGCGCCCTTGACCTGGTCGGACGAGATGTCCGTCCGGTAGCCGCCGAGGCCGGTGTCGTAGGTCAGCTTGCCCCAGGGCAGCGTGTGCGTGTCCTCGCCGAGGCCGAGAAAGCCGCCGAACGACATCACCGCGTAGGCGACCTGCCCGCTCCCCTTGTCGATCATCAGGCGCTTGATCGTGCCGATATGGCTGTCGTCGGCGCCGTAGACCGCCGTTCCCTCGACCCGGTCGCTCTCGATCAACGACTTGGCCGAGCCTGACGTGTCCGCCGTGCCCGAAAACGTGCTCTGAGCCATGATGCCCTCCTGAACGTGGATGGCGAGGCAACGCCGGCTCACCGGCGAAGGTTTCCGGACGCCGCGCGCCACCTATATCCCCCGCATGGCGAAGCGCGCGGCCGACCTCCTGACCATCACGCCCGAAGGTCTCTACTGCCCGGCGGGCGACTTCCACGTCGACCCGACGCGCCCGGTCGCCCGCGCGCTGATCACGCACGGCCATTCGGACCATGCCCGCGCCGGCCACGGCCGGGTCATGGCGACGGCGGAGACACTCGGCATCATGTCGGTGCGCTACGGGGCCGATTTCGCCGGCGCGACGCAGGTGGCGGAGCTGGGCGAGGTCGTGCGGGTCGGCGACGTCGCCGTGACCTTCGTGCCGGCCGGCCACGTGCTGGGCTCGGCCCAGATCGCGATCGAGCAGGGGCGCTGCCGGCTGGTCGTCTCCGGCGATTACAAGCGGGCGCGCGACCCGACCTGCCGTCCCTTCGAGCCGATCCGCTGCGACGTGTTCATCACGGAGGCGACCTTCGGGCTTCCGGTCTTCCGCCACCCGGACACCCGGGCGGAGACGGACAAGCTCATCGCCTCCGCCTCCCTCTTCCCCGAACGCGCCCACATCGTCGGCGCCTACGCGCTCGGCAAGGCGCAGCGCGTGATGGCGCTGCTGCGGGAGGCCGGGTACGACCGGCCGATCTACCTCCACGGCGCCACCGAACGGCTCACGGAGTTCTACAAGGCGCAAGGCGTCCCGCTCGGCGAGACGCCCCGGGTCGTGGCGGCCGAGAGGTCGAAGCTTGCGGGCGCGATCGTGATCTGCCCGCCCTCCGCCATCCAGGACCTCTGGGCCAGGAAGTTCCCGGACCCGGTGACCGCCTTCGCGTCCGGCTGGATGCGGGTCCGCGCCCGCGCCCGGCAGAAGGGCGTCGAGCTGCCGCTCGTCATCTCGGACCATTGCGACTGGGATGACCTCTGCCGCTCGGTCGTGGAGACCGGCGCGGAGGAGGTCTGGGTCACGCACGGGCAGGAGGACGCGCTCGTTCATTGGTGCCTGTCGCGCGGCATCCGGGCGAAGCCGCTGCACATGCTGGGCTACGGGGACGAGGAGGGGGACGGCCGGATGGACGAGGCGCCCGCGGAGGCGGCAGCCGCGTGAACCGTTTCGCGGAGCTCATCGACCGGATCGGCTACGAGCCGCGCCGCAACGCCAAGATCCGCCTCATGGCGGATTACTTCCGGCACGTGCCGGACCCGGAGCGCGGCTTCGCGCTCGCGGCCCTCACCGGCGCGCTGTCCTTCAGGCACGCCAAGCCGAACCTGATCCGCGGCCTCATGCAGGAGCGGGTCGATCCCGTCCTGTTCGGCCTGTCCTGGGACTATGTGGGCGACCTGTCGGAGACGGTGGCCCTGCTCTGGCGCGGGCCGGAGCGCGACGCCTTGCCCTCCCCCCTGCCGGGAGGGCC
>CALMTJ010000268.1 GCA_937872715.1 uncultured Methylobacteriaceae bacterium | reverse complement strand
GGGCCCGGCGGTCCACCCCGACGCAGCCCTCCGTCGGCGCGAAGCCGGGGCGGGCGGAATGGAGGAAGATGGCGCTGCCCCGGCCGGGCACGATCGGGCCGCGGTTCCAGGACAGGTCCAGCACGATGTCGTAGAGGGCGTCGTCCCGCCACATGCGCTCGTGGCTCGCCCCGCAGGGCAGCCGGACGGGCCGGTTGTAGCGGCGGTCGCCCGGCGCGTCGCACCAGCCGGAATCCGGCCGGATGGCCCGGACCCGGACCCCCGTTCGGGGACGCGCCGCGCGGTCCGGCCGGTACCAGGCGCCGAGCACGCGGAAGCGGCCGGCCGGGGTGCCGCCGTCGCCCTCCCGCTTGCCCCGGACGATGCCGCCCCGGCCGAGCCCGCAGGGCAGGGACAGGGTCCCGGCGACGAGTCGTCCCCGCCTCCCGTCGATTCCCGAGCGAATAACGCGGATAACTCGGACCGTATGGCGCTTCACGGCCGCCAGCCTCTTCAATCGGGCCGGAGTGTCAAGCTAAGAAGGCCGCATGTCGCGCCCCAACGCTGCGCGCCCGGTCCGGTGATGGCGCACACCTCTCGGCTCCTCGTCGTCGAGGATGACGGAGACCTGCGCGACACGCTGGTCGAGCAGATCGGGCTGTCCGGCGAGTTCCAGGTCGACGCGACGGACAACGCCGCCGCGGCGCGCTCCGCCCTCCAGGCGGACCGGTTCGACCTCGTGATCATGGATGTCGGGCTGCCGGACATGGACGGGCGGGACGCCGTCAAGCTGATTCGGGACGACGGGTTCCGCGGCCCGATCGTGATGCTGACCGCGCAGGCCAGCGACGCCGACGTGGTGACGGGCCTCGATGCCGGCGCCAACGATTACGTGTCGAAGCCCTTCAAGTTCGCGGTGCTCCTGGCCCGCATCCGGGCGCAGCTCCGCCAGCACGAGGCGAGCGAGGACGCCGTCTTCCGGATCGGCCCCTACACGTTCAAGCCCGGCTCCAAGACGCTGGTCAGCGACAAGGGCTCCAAGCTCAAGCTGACGGAGAAGGAGACCGCCATCCTGCGCTTCCTCTACCGGGCCGGGCAGAAGGTCGTGTCGCGCGACGTCCTGCTCCAGGAGGTGTGGGGCTACAACGCGGCCGTCACCACCCACACGCTGGAGACGCATGTCTACCGGCTGCGCCAGAAGATCGAGACGAACCCCTCCTCCGCCCGCATCCTGATCACGGAGCCGGGCGGGTACAAGCTCCTGCCCTGAGGCGCCGCGATGCTGACCGTCCTGGACCTGCTCCGAGGCGCTCCGGTCGTCGGGCTCCTGGCCGCGGACGCGCTGCGGGTGATCGGCAACGTCGCGGACCGGCGCGAGCTCCGGCCGGGCGAGACCCTGTTCCGCGCCGGCGAGCGGTCGGACGGCGGCTACGTCGTGCTCGGGGGCGAGATCGCGGTCGACGGGCCGGACGGCACCCGGGAGATCCACGGCCCGGGCTCCCTGATCGGCCGGACGGCGCTCTTCATGCGCCTGCACCGCCCGTCGACCGCCACCGCCCGCTCCACCGCGACCGTGCTGCGCGTCTCCCCCACCCTCATGAAGCGCGTGCTGGAGGAATATCCGGACGGCATCGGCCCGATCGGACGGGCCATCTCGGCCGATCTCGACGGGCTCCTGGCCCGGCTGGGCGACCTCCGCGGCCGCCTCACGGCGGTCGCCGTCACAGCTCCAGCGTCGCCGTGACCGGCACGTGGTCGGACGGGCGGAGCCATCCGCGCGCCGACCCGTGCACGTCGACGGAGCGAAGCGTTCCGGCGAGGTCCGCCGACAGCCAGATGTGGTCGAGGCGGCGCCCCTTGTTGGCGGCCTCCCAGTCCGGCGAGCGGTAGCTCCACCACGTGTAGATCTTGGCCGGCTCCGGGGTGAGGTGCCGGGCCGCGTCCACGAAGCCGCCCTCCTCGCGGAGGGTCTCCAGCGCCTCCGTCTCGACCGGCGTGTGGCTCACGACGCCGAGCAGCTGCTTGTGCGACCATACGTCGTGCTCGAGCGGCGCGACGTTCAGGTCTCCGACCAGGATCGCGGGCCGCGCCTCCCGGGCGCCGCCCCAGCGGCGCATCTCGGCCAGGAACTGGAGCTTGTGCCGGAATTTCGGGTTCAGCCCGGGATCGGGCACGTCGCCGCCGGCCGGGACGTAGAAATCGTGGATCTCCAGCCCGGCCGCCTGGCCGGCCTCCGGCCCGAGCGTGACCGCGAGGTGGCGGGCGTCCCGGCGCTCGCACCAATCCTGCGGGTCCACGGAGGCGAACGGGAAGCGCGACAGCACCGCGACCCCGTTATAGCCCTTCTGGCCGACCTCGACGACGTGCGGGTAGCCGAAGCCCTGGAGAACGGAAAGCGGAAAGCAATGGCCCGGGCATTTCGTTTCCTGGAGGCACAGGACGTCGGGCCCGATCTCGTCCAGCGCCCGGCCGACCTGGTCGATGCGCAGGCGGACGGAATTGATGTTCCAGGTGGTGACCTTCAGCTTCATCGTGATCCGGCCTGCGCGGCGGCGCGTTCGCGGTTGAGGACGAGGAGGCGGCCGAGCGCGTCCTCCGTACCGATCTCCTCCGGCCAGCCATAGGCCGCCGCGACCGCCCGATCGAGGGCGGCATGGGCGTTGGCGAGCCAGGTGGGACGCTCGTTGTAGAGCTTGGTCAGGGTGCGGTCCTTCAGGAGGGCGGCCGCCCGGACGTCCTTCGGCAGGATCCGGTCGGGATAGCCCGGAACCACCTCGGGCTCCACCACGACGAGGTCCGGCGGGTTGAGCCAGGCCCGGCGCAGTTCGTCCAGCCGCTTCGCCGCCGCCGCGATGCGGACCGCGCGCGGGTCGGCCGCGTAGTCGGCCGCCGGGATGTTCGGGGTGAGGCCGGCCGGGAAAGGGAAGGTCTCGAAGGTGGTGGTGGGGGTGTAACGCGGGTCGTTGCCGACGCCGAGCCACGTGCCGAGGCGGAGCGACCACGTTTCGTGGAAGCGCGAGTGAAGGACGCCGAAGGTGGTGTCGTCGTCGCGGGCGATGACGATAAGCTGATGGTCTGGAGAAACGGATCTCCCGATTTCCTTAAACAGCCGATGTCTCGCAACCGTCGCAGTGACAAAGTAGCGGTCCCGTGCCGCTAAAGCCGTCCACATTGCCGGCCGTGGCTCCACATGCCGCCACCAATTACGAGCATAGCTCCCACGTCGGTTGGTCGCCCGCTCCGGCTTGATCTTTTCGACCGCGTAGTCGAACGGCGCCCCGTACAACTCCGCCTCCGCCTCGCTCATCGTCCAGCCGAAATCGATGATCCACATGTCGCGTGGGCGGCGGGTGACGTCGAGGCCGTTGATCCACGGCTTGAGCACGTCCGAGTTCGGCCGGCCGTTCGGGTTCAGCGGCTCGCGCAGCCAGGCGCGGGCGAGGTCGCCCGGGACGTCGAAGGCGCCGCCCTTCGTGTCGCCCATGAACGCCACGTCGGCGTTCTCGGCGAGCCGCTTCGCCATGGTGAAGTCCGAGCCCCCGCCCGAAAGGTCGGAATGGATCGCCGGGGCCGGGTGGCCGTCCAGCGTCACGGGCGCGCCGTCGGACTGCCCGAAACAGACGAGCGACACCCGCACGGCCGCGCCGTCCACCACCCAGGGCTCGTCCGACCATGCCGCAAAGATCGGCGCGTCCGCCGCGACGCGGTCGAGGACGCGGCGGTTCGCGCCGCCCCGGATCGAGTTGGTGGAGACGAGGCCGGCCCGCTTCGCCTTGCCGTCCGCGATCTGCGCCCGCGCCTTCTCGAACCAGTAGGTCACGAGGTCCGCCTCGCGCGGGACGCGTCCGTCATAGACCCGGAACAGCGTGTCGACGGCGTGGTCCCCGAGCCCACTCCGCAGGAGCTTGCCGCCCAGGAA
>CALMTJ010000267.1 GCA_937872715.1 uncultured Methylobacteriaceae bacterium | reverse complement strand
GAGGACGTGTGGAAGGACGTGCTCCCGGCCCAGACGAACCGGCAATACACGCCGACCGCCATGGTGCTGTATTCGGGCGGCACGCGTTCGGGCTGCGGCACCGCGCAATCGGCCATGGGGCCGTTCTACTGCCCGCTCGACAAGAAGGTGTATCTCGACACCTCCTTCTTCCAGGAGATGCAGCGCCGCTTCCGGGCCGGAGGCGATTTCGCCTACGCCTACGTGATCGCCCACGAGGTGGGACACCACGTCCAGGACGTCCTCGGCATCCTGGGCCGCGTCCAGTCGCGCCAGCGCGAGGTCGGCGAGGTCGAGGGCAACCAGCTCTCCGTCCGGATCGAACTCATGGCCGATTGCCTCGCGGGCGTCTGGGCCAAGAACTCGAACGACCGTTTCAACGCCAGCGACGAGAACGACATCCGCCAGGCCGGCGCGGCCGCCCAGGCGATCGGGGACGACAAGCTCCAGCAGCAGAGCCGGGGACAGGTCGTGCCGGATTCCTTCACCCACGGCTCCTCCGAGCAGCGCGTGCGCTGGCTGGTCGCCGGGTTCAGGAGCGGCCAGGTGCAGAGCTGCGACACCTTCAAGGCGAGCCGGCTCTAGGAGGAACGCCCATGCCGCAGGAGAAGCCGGGGCCGGGACGCGGTTTCGTCCCGCTCGCGATCGCAGTGCTGACCGTGTCCGATACCCGCACGCTCACGGATGACCGGTCGGGCGACACCCTGGCCGAACGGCTGGCCGGCGCCGGGCACAGGCTCGCCGCGCGCGCCGTCGTGCCGGACGACGTCGAGGCGATCCGGGCACAGGCCGGGAGCTGGATCGACGATCCGGCGGTAGACGTCGTGATCACGACCGGCGGCACCGGCTTCACCGGCCGCGACGTCACGCCGGAAGCGCTCGAGCCGCTCTTCGACAAGCGCATGGACGGGTTCTCCGCGATCTTCCACCGCATCTCCTTCGACAAGATCGGGACGTCCACGATCCAGTCGCGCGCGACGGCCGGCGTCGCGGGCTCGACCTTCATCTTCTGCCTCCCGGGCTCGCCCGGCGCCTGCCGGGACGCCTGGGACGGCATCCTCCTGCAGCAGCTCGATTACCGGCACGGCCCGTGCAACTTCGTCGAGATCATGCCCCGCCTGGACGAGCACCTCCGGCGCTCATCCACGTGAGATGCTTCGGAGAGACGGGTTAGCGCTTACGGGAGGACCGAATTGACTTCCCGGCTGACCGGTCACTACGTTCGGCCATGCGAACCGTCGGGATCGAGGCTTTCGAAGGCAGCCTTGGCGAGTATGTCCGGGCTGCGGAATTCGGCGAGATCGTCGCTGTCAAGGATCGCGGACGCGTCGTCGCCACGATCGGGCCGCCGCATCCGACCTACGTCAGTTCCGAAGAGGCAATCCTGGAACGAGGCGTCCGGGAAGGTTGGTTGTCACGCGCGGAGGTCGATTGGCGGCAGCCGTTTCATGATAGCGGACCTGCCCCTCTGGACGATCCTGACGTGGCGTTCGAGGCGCTGATGGCGGACATCGCGCGCGACCGGGACGATCGTTGATCTATCTCGACAGCTCCGTCGCTCATTCACACATCCTGACGGAGGAGCGTCGGCCCTCTACCGAGTTCTGGCAGCAGCCGTTCACCGCATCCCGATTGCTGCAATACGAGGTGTGGAATAGGCTTCATGCCAGGCGCGCGAGCGGCTATCGACAAAGTCGGGCCCGCGAGGTGCTGAGGCGTGTCAATTACCTGGAAATGACGGACGTTACGATTGGTCGCGCTCTTCTGCCGTTTCCGATCCCCGTACGTACGCTCGACGGCCTGCATCTCGCGGCGATGACTTATCTCCGCGATCGCGGCGCCTCGATTACTCTCGCCAGCTATGATGTCCGCCTCCTTGCCGTCGCCCACGCAATGAACTTCCCGATCGTGCAGCCCTGACCCGCCAGAACCGCGTCCTGCCGACGGGCGAGATCGTCGCCCTCCCTTTCCGGGGCGCGCTGATGGGCAATCGCGGCATCCTCCACGACGAGGCCGGCCGGCTCGGGACGGCCCGTTGGCGCCACAAGGCCTGGATCGCCTGCCGGCTGGCCTTCAAGGGCCGCCACCGCCCGATCATGGCGCCGCGCCGCTACACGGAATTGTTCTTCCTCGACGAGGCCGTCTCCTTCGCGGCCGGGCACAGGCCGTGCGCCGAATGCCGCCGCGGCGATTTCGACCGCTTCCGCGAGGCCTGGCGGGCGGTGAAGGGCGGCGGGTTGCCGTCCGCCGGCGAGATGGACCGCGTCCTCCATGCCGCGCGGGTGAAGGCCGGCCGGCCCGCCCGGCAGAACCGGACGGAGGCGCTCCTCCGCGACCTGCCGGACGGCGCCTTCGTGCTCGCCGGCGGAGGGCCGGCACTCCTGCGGGCGGGCGCGCTCCACCCGTATCTCGGCTCCGGCTACGGGACGGCGTCGTCCGCCGCACCTTCGGCCCGCGTCGAGGTGCTGACGCCCGGGCCGAGCCTCGCCGCCTTCCGGGCCGGGTACCGCCCTGACATGGGCCTCCTCGGCTGACAGGCAGTTGTCCACAGCCGGTTCGGAACGCTGCCCCGCGAACCCGCATTCCCTGTGAGCGACATTCCGTGCGGCACCGACCGTCTCGGAAAGATTGCATTGTTCCTGTTTTGTTCTAGTCTCGCCGAAATCCTCTCGATTCGCACGAGGCCCCATGACGACGCTCCGCCTCCGCAAGGCCGAACGCGACCCGGTCAGGACCGGACCGGCCGTTCCCCCGCCCCGCGACGTCGAGCGTCGCCGCCCCGACATTCGCACCTACAGGACGGTGGAGGAGGAGCGTCGGCACGGGCGAGGCGCCAACGCCAATCCGGGCGGCCGCTACGAGGCCCTGCAGAGGGAGCAGTCCTTCGACGGATGGGACCTCGCCGAGGAGCCCGCCCCCCTCCGGACGGAGGTCACCGTCGAGAAGCCCCGCACGATCATCACCCGCAACGCCTCGCCCGACATCTCGTTCGACCGGTCGATCAACCCTTATCGCGGCTGCGAGCACGGCTGCGTCTACTGCTTCGCGCGGCCGAGCCACGCCTATCAGGGGTTGTCGCCCGGCCTCGATTTCGAAACCAAGCTCTTCGCCAAGCCGAACGCCGCCGATCTGCTCCGCAAGGAGCTCGCGGCTCCGGGCTACAGCCCGCGCTTCATCGCGCTCGGCACCAACACCGATCCCTATCAGCCGATCGAGAAGCGCTACCGCATCACGCGCGGCATCCTGGAGGTCCTGGCCGAGGCCGGCCACCCGGTCGGCATCGTGACGAAGTCCGGGCTCGTGACGCGCGACATCGACATCCTGGCGCCGATGGCCGCGAAAGGGCTCGCCAAGGTCGCGGTCTCGGTGACGACGCTCGACCCGAAGCTCGCCCGCCGCATGGAGCCGCGCGCGGCGGCGCCCGGCAAGCGCCTCGCCACGATCCGGCAGCTCGCGGAGGCCGGCATACCGGTGACCGTCCTGGTCGCGCCGGTGATCCCCGCCCTGAACGATCACGAGATCGAGGATGTGCTGACCGAGGCCTACCGGGCCGGGGCGCGGGAAGCCGGCTACGTGCTCCTGCGCCTGCCGCAGGAGCTGAAGGGCATCGTCCGCGACTGGCTCGCCGAGACGTATCCCGACCGGATGAAGCACGTGCTCTCCCTCGTCGAGGGCACGCGGGGCGGCAAGCTCTACGACGCGGAATGGGGGCAGCGCCAATCGGGGATCGGGCCCTATGCCTGGATGATCGGCCGGCGCTTCGAGAAAGCCGCGTCCCGCCTCGGCTTCAACGAGGAGCGGCGCGAACTCAGGACGGACCTCTTCGTGCGCCCTCGGGCCGAGACGAGGCAGCTCGCGCTGTTCTAACCCTTGGGCGTCGGCTCACCCGGCGAGGTCGAGCGTCCAGGTCTGCTCGACGAGATCCCGGCCGAAGGAATGGTGGGGGCCTTCGCTCACGAGCCGGAACCCGGCACGGACGTAGATGCGCCGGGCGGACACGAGGACGTCGTTCGTCCACAGGGTCAGGCGGGCATATCCGAGCTCCCGCGCACGCGCGATGCAGGTATCGACGAGGAGGCGTCCGAGCCCCGAGCCGCGCGCGGCCTTCTCGACGGCGAGGAGGCGCAGCTTGGCGGTCTCCGCGTCGGGCCCCTTGACGAGGAAAACCGAACCGAGCCGCAGGCCGCCGCTCTCGGCGATCCACGCATCTTCCCGGGCCGGATCGAAACTCGCGACGAACTCGGCCAGTATGCCGGCGACGATCCCCTCGAAGGTCCAGTCCCAGCCGTATTCGCGATGGTAGAGGGCGCCCTGCTGGCCGACCACCCAGCCGAGGTCGCCGGGCTCGGGAAACCGCAGCAGGATGGGACGGGCGGGATCGGAACGGGCGGCGTCTTCGGGCACGAGCCGACATTGGCATCCCGCCCCCGCACTGGCCAGCAGGTGACAGGAAGGCTCGTTCCCGCTCTCCTCGCCGGCGACGAATCGCTCGACGCCATGCCGCCCGCCCCTCTCAAGCTCACCCGCGAACGCAAGCTCCTCCGCTGCGGCCACGGCTCCGTCGCGGGTCTGGACGAGGTCGGCCGCGGGCCGCTCGCCGGGCCGGTGGTCGCGGCCGCCGTGGTGCTCGACCTCAGGCGCGTGCCGGCCGGCCTCGCCGATTCGAAGCAGCTCACCGCCG
>CALMTJ010000266.1 GCA_937872715.1 uncultured Methylobacteriaceae bacterium | reverse complement strand
CGATGGCGCCGCCCATGCCGACCATCCGCTTCGACCGCAAGCCGGGCGTCGAGAGCGCCGAGTGGTACCGCGACCCGACCGGCCAGCTCGCGGCGGGTTTTTGGACCCACGAGGGCGGCGCGCCTCCTCTCGCGCTTGCGGGCGCGCGAGGCGAAGGCCTGCGCCGCCGCGACGGTGCCGGCGAGCTTGGGCGCGGGCAGCGGCTCCTCGCCCTTCTCGCCCCGCTCGGCCGCCTTGGCGGCGGTGATGATCTTGCCGAGCACCTTGAGGAGCGCCCGGCTGGTGGCGAGCCCCGGCCTTTGCCGGAAGGTCTCGGCCGCCGCCTTCCCGGCCTTCTGGTCGCGTGGGGTGAAGGCGCGAAGCGCGTGCTGCACCTTGTTGCCGAGCTGGGCCAGGACGGCATCCGGCACGTCGAGCGGGTTCTGCGTGACGAAATAGATGCCGACGCCCTTGGAGCGGATCAGCCGAACCACCTGCTGGACGGCGTCGAGCAGCGGCTGCGGGGCGTCGTTGAAGAGCAGGTGCGCCTCGTCGAAGAAGAAGACGAGCTTCGGCTTGTCGAGGTCGCCGACCTCCGGCAGCGCCTCGAACAGCTCGGACAGCATCCAGACGAGGAAGGTGGCGTAGAGCCGGGGCTTCGCCATCAGCTTGTCCGCCGATAGGATGTTCACCACGCCGCGGCCGTCGCGGTCGGTCCGCAGGAAATCCTGCAGGTCGAGCGCGGGCTCGCCCAGGAACCTGTCCGCGCCCTGGTTCTCGAGGACGAGGAGCTGGCGTTGGATCGTGCCGATCGAGGCCTTGGCGAGGTTGCCGTACTTGCCCTCGACTTCCGCCTCGTTGTCCGACACGAATTGCAGGAGCGCCCTCAGGTCCTTCAGGTCGAGCACCGGCCAATGGTGGTCGTCCGCGACCCGGAAGGCGATGTTCAGCATTCCCTCCTGGGTGTCGTTCAGCTCCAGGAGCCGCGACAGAAGGAGCGGCCCCATCTCGCTCACCGTCGCCCGGATCGGATGGCCCGCCTCGCCGAACACGTCCCAGAAGACGGTCGGGAAACGGTCGGGCTCGTAGGCGATCCCGAGCTCCGCCGCCCGCCGGACGAAGACCTCCTTCGATTGCCCGGGCGCCGCGATCCCCGACAGGTCGCCCTTGATGTCGGCCGCGAAGACCGGAACGCCGGCATTCGACAGGCCCTCGGCCAGGACCTGCAGCGTCACCGTCTTGCCCGTGCCGGTCGCGCCGGCGACGAGCCCGTGCCGGTTCGCGAGGTTGAGGAGAAGGTACTCGGCCTCCTTCCCCTTCCCGACCAGGATGCGGCCGTCCGACAGCGAAGGGATGGAAGGCGCGTCGGGTCCCGCCGAAGCCGGCGATCGGGGGGCCGCATCGCCGGCCGCCTCGGAGAGCGGCGCGCCCCAAGGGCCCGCGCCCTTCGGGATGCGCGGCACGGCCCCGCCCGGCCTGCCTTCGTTGCCCGCCATCCGGATCCTCGCGATTTGCAGCCTCGGCCCGGCTGTCATACGCAATCGACCCCGAGCCCGCTACGTGGGCGAGCGACGCGCCCGGCGCCGAGGAGAGAGGTCGATGGAAGTCCTGGTCAACCGCATCACGCAGGCGACGGGACTCGATCCTGCCGTGATCGAGAAGGCGATCGGCCTGATCCTGGCCTTCCTGGCGAAGGAGGGGCCGCAGGCGGAGGTCCAGACGCTGATCGACGCGATGCCCGGGGCGCAGCAGGCGATCGCGACCGCCGGCGACGGGGGTCCCGGCGCGTCCGGCGGCGGCCTCATGGGGATGATGGGCGGGGGCGGCGGCGTCATGGCGCTCGGCTCGAAGCTCGTGGCCGCCGGCGTACCGATGGGTCAGATGCAGACCCTCGCCCGCGAGCTCTTCGCCCATGGCCGCGAGACGGCCGGCGAGGACACGATGGGCGCGATCGCGGGCTCGATCCCGGGCCTTCAGCAGTTCCTCTGACCCCAGCCGACGCGCTCCCCGGGGCCGGGCGCACCTTCCGCCATCGGACGGGCTCGTTCGCGCTCGGCGGGCGGGCGCTCGTGATGGGGATCGTGAACGTCACGCCCGATTCGTTCTCCGATGGCGGGCGCCATCTCGCCCGCGAGGACGCGGTCGCGGCCGCCCTCCGGATGGCGGCGGAAGGCGCCGACATCCTGGACATCGGCGGCGAATCGACGAGGCCCGGCCACCGGCCGGTCGCGGCCGAGGATGAATGGGCGCGGATCGCGCCCGTGCTGGCGGATCTCGCGGGACGCCCGGGCGGCCCGCCCGTCTCCGTGGACACCTCCAAGGCGGCCGTCGCCCGAAAGGCGCTCGACGCCGGAGCCGCGATCGTGAACGACGTGTGGGGATTGCACCGCGATCCGGACATGGCCGCTCTCGTGGCGGAGAGCGGCGCCGGGCTGGTCGTCATGCACAACCGGGACAGCATCGATCCGGCGCTCGCCATCCTTCCCGACATCCTCCGATTCCTGGAACGCTCGCTCGACCTCGCCCGCCGGGCGGGGATCCCCGACGAGAGCATCGCCCTCGATCCCGGGATCGGCTTCGGCAAGACCTTCGCGCAGAACCACCAGGCGCTGGCGGGGCTGCCGCGCCTGAAGGCGCTGGGCTTCCCCGTCCTGCTCGGCCTGTCGCGGAAGGGCTTCCTCGGCGCGCTCGCGGAGCCACCCGTCCCGCCTGGCGAGCGCCTGGCCGGCACCCTCGCCGGGAACGTCCTCGGCGTGCTGTCCGGCGCCGACATCGTGCGGGTGCACGACGTCGCTCCTCACGTCCAGGCGCTGCGCCTCGTCGAGCTCGTCCGCCAAGCGGCCGCGTGAGCGCCCTTACGGACGGCCCTCGTCCAGGTCGTCGGCGGTCGGCGTCGCGCTCTCGAGGATGCGGTCGGCGATCAGGCCGGCATTCTGCCGGATGCCGGCCTCGACCCGGCTGGCGATGTCGGGGTTGTCCCGCATGAACGTCTTCGCGTTCTCGCGGCCCTGTCCCAGGCGCTGGCTGTCATAGGAGAACCAGGCGCCGGACTTCTCGACGATGCCGGCCTTCACGCCGAGATCGATGAGCTCGCCCGCCTTCGAGATCCCCTCGCCGAACATGATGTCGAACTCGACCTGCTTGAACGGCGGCGCGACCTTGT
>CALMTJ010000265.1 GCA_937872715.1 uncultured Methylobacteriaceae bacterium | reverse complement strand
TGCCGATGCCGAACCCTCAACCCTCCACCTACGCGGCGAACTCGCTCTGGCGGACGGGATCGCGGGCCTTCTTCAAGGACCAGCGCGCCCAGCAGGTGGGCGACATCGTCACCGTGAAGGTCGCGGTGACGGACAAGGCGAACCTCGACAACGAGACGAAGCGGTCGCGGAGCAACAGCGAGAATTTCGGGACCAAGAACCTGTTCGGGGCCGAATCGAAGATCGGCACCAGCGTCCTGCCGGGCGCGAGCGCGGATGCGCTCCTCAACACGGGCTCGACCTCCTCGTCCGACGGGTCCGGCTCCGTCGCCCGCAAGGAGGAGCTGACCACCAGCGTCGCGGCCGTGGTCACCCAGGTGCTGCCGAACGGCAACCTCGTCGTCGAAGGCAAGCAGGAGATCCGCGTCAATTTCGAGGTGCGCGAGCTGATCGTCGCCGGCGTGATCCGGCCGGAGGATATCGAGGCGGACAACACCGTCTCCTCCACCAAGATCGCGGAGGCCCGCATCGCCTATGGCGGCCGCGGCCAGATCACGGATGTCCAGCAGCCCCGCTACGGCCAGCAGGTGATGGACATCGTCCTGCCCTTCTGAACCCGCTCCTTTCCCCGGGCGCGGCGGCACGCTCCCCACGTACGCCGCCGCGTCCACCCGGCCCCGGTGCTCCCGCGCCGGGGCCGTTCCCCATCGCCGGCCGGGCTCGTTTCCGGGCGTCCTCCCCGAGGGGCAGGTTTTGCGCTAGAGGGGGCGCATGACCATTCCGGCCATCTCCCGGACCGTCGGCACGACCCGCCTCGAGGCGGTGGCGGCGGACATCACGACGCTGGCGCTCGATGCCATCGTCAACGCCGCGAACGAGAGCCTCCTCGGGGGCGGCGGCGTGGACGGCGCCATCCACCGTACCGCCGGCCCGGAGCTCCTCGCCGAATGCAGGACGCTCGGCGGCTGCCGCACGGGAGACGCGAAGATCACGGCCGGCTACCGGCTGCCCGCACGGCACGTGATCCACACGGTCGGGCCGGTCTGGCGGGGCGGCGGCGACGGCGAGGACGAGCTCCTCGCCGCCTGCTATCGCCGGGTGATCGCCGTCGCGGCCGGGAACGGGATTCGGACGCTCGCGATCCCGGCGATCTCGACCGGCATCTACGGCTTCCCGGCGGACAGGGCGGCCGCCATCGCCGTCCGTACGGTCGCGGACCATCGAAACCTGGACGCGGTGGCCTGCGTAACTTTCTGTTGTTTCGGCGAGACGACACTCAGATTGCACCGAGGCGAGATCGAAGCGCTTCCATGACGACGATCGCCTCCCGACTTCGCGACCAGGCGCCGAGCCTCGCCAGGCGTGCCCCGTTCGGGCTGTCCGGCAAGCTCATCCTGCTCACGGTCGTGTTCATGATGATCGCCGAGATCGTCATCTACGTCCCGGCCCTCGCGGGCTTCCGGCGCAGCTGGGTCCAGGACCGCGTCATGGGCGCCCGCATGCTGGTGCTCGCGCTGGCCTCGGCCGACGGCACGATGCCGTCCGGGCTCGAAGCCGGGCTGGCCTCCGGCGTCAGCGGCGCCCAGGCCGTCGCGGTCCGGGGCTCCAAGACGCGCTGGATCCAGGGCCGTGCGGAGCAGCCGATCCCGGCCGCCGTCAACCGGGACGTCGACCTTCGCGACCGGCCCTGGTGGAAGATGTGGGAAGGGCTCTACAGGGTCATGTTCGTGTCGAAGGGAGGATTCATCCGGGTCATCGCGCCCGGACCTCCGGGGGCGGAGGAGACGGAGTACGTCGAGGTCATCCTGGAGGAGGCGGTGCTGAAGACCGCGCTGCTCGAGTTCTCGCGCGACTTCCTCATCATCTCGCTCCTGATGTCCGCCGCGACGGCCGCCATCCTCTATTTCGCCCTGCACCTGATCGTCGTCCGTCCCGTCCGGCGGCTTTCGGTGAACATCACGGGCTTCGCGGCCGATCCCGAGGACCTTTCGCGCGTGATCGGCACCTCCGGACGGCGCGACGAGATCGGCGCCGCCGAGGAGGCCCTGGCCCGCATGGAAACGGCGCTCGCGCGCGAATTGCGGCAGAGGCGGCACCTCGCCGATCTCGGCCTCGCGGTGAGCAAGATCAACCACGAGCTCCGCAACATGCTGACCACGGCGCAGCTCCTCGGCGACCGTCTCGGCGGGATAAACGACCCGGCCGTGAAGCGGGTCGCGCCGCGACTGATCGCGACGCTCGACCGCGCCATCTCCTATTGCGGCGCCACCCTCGCCTATGGACGGGCGAGCGAGCCGGTCCCGGTCCGCCGCCAGACTGCGCTCCTGCCGGTCATCACCGACCAGCTTCACCTGACCAAGCTCGGCGACGGCCACCCGATCGGGGTCGGCGTCGACGTCGCTCCGGATCTCCAGCTGGACGCAGACCCCGAACAGCTCGGCCGTGTGCTCCTCAACCTCATCCGCAACGCCGTCGAGGCCCTGGCCAAGACGCCCGACCCCCGCATCGCCATCTCGGCCTGGCGGCGCGGTGGGACGGTGACGATCCGGGTCGCGGATAACGGGCCGGGCATCCCCGACCGCATCCGGACGCGGATCTTCTCCGCGTTCCAGGCCTCGGAGCGGAGCGGCGGCACCGGGCTCGGCCTGCCGATCGCCGACGAGCTCGTCCGCCTGCACGGCGGCACGCTCGCGCTGGAGAACGCCGAACGCGGGGCGAGCTTCCTGATCACGATCCCCGACCGGACCGCCTGACCTCGCGTGGCGGAAGGTCGCGCGAGCGGCCCGCCGCCCCGCGGGACGCTTGCGCGAGCGGCGGCGATCGTGAGACTCCGCCCTCCGGAGTGGGCGATGGCCGACACGAACCCCGACGTCGATTACGAGCGGAGCGATGCCAGCCCCCGCCTCCTCGCCTGGGTGGGCGCGGGGCTCGCCGCCGCCGTGCTCCTCGTCCTCGGCGCTCTGATCGTCGTCTATCCCCAATCCCGCGACGACCGGTCGGGAAGCGGGCCGCGGAAGCCCCTTCCGCCCGAGCCGCGCCTCCAGGTCCAATCGAATGTAGACCTCGCGGCCCTTCGGGACGAGGCGGACCGGCGCATCTCCGGATACGGCTGGGTGGACCGGGAGGCCGGCACGGTCCGCATCCCGGTCGCGGAGGCGATCCGGCTCCTGGCCGAGCGCGGCACGCCCACCTGGCCCGCCGCGCCCGCCCGATGAGGTTCGCCTCGGCCTTGATCGGCTTCCTGCTCCTCCTGGCCGGGCCGGGCCGGGCGACGATCGCGCCGTCCGTCTTCCCGCAACTCGCCTTCGACCAGCGGCCCGGCGCCGCCCTGCCGCTCGCGGCGGAGCTCGCCGACGAAAGCGGGACCGCGCGGCCGCTGGCTGAGTTCTTCGCCGGGCGGCCGGTCGTGATCGTACTCGAATACCTGCGCTGCCCGAACCTGTGCGGCCTCGTCCTCGGGGGCCTCTTCGAGGGGCTCGCCGGAACGGGGCGGGCCGGCAGGCGCGACTACGACGTGCTGGCGATCAGCATCGATCCTGGCGAGGGGCCGGCCGAAGCCGCCGCCGCCCGGGCGAGCTACGCAGGCCGTTTCGGGGTCGCGGCGACGGCCGGATGGCAGTTCCTGACGGGGCGCGAGGAGGCCGTCCGCCAGATCGCGGACGCGATCGGCTTCCGCTACCGCCTCGACCCGGCCGCCGGCCAATTCGCGCACGCGGCCGGGCTCGTGATCGCCTCTCCGGCCGGGCGCGTCTCGCGCTACCTCCTCGGGATCGAGTACCGGCCGCTCGACCTGAAGCTCGCCCTGGCGGAGGCCTCGGACGGGACCGTCGCCTCGCCCGCGTCCCGGCTCCTGCTCCTCTGCTACGGCTACGACCCGAAGACCGGCTCCTACACGCCGGCCGTGATGGGCATCCTCCGGGGCGCGGCCCTCGCCACGATCGCGCTCGGCGGGACGCTCCTGTTCTTCGGGCTCAGGCGCGGCCCCATCTCCTGATGCCGTCCGTCACGTTCTGGCCGGAGCAGGCCGGGAGCTACGCCGTCGAGGTCGATTGGCTGTTCTTCGGCCTCCTCCTCGTCACCGGGCTCACCTTCTTCCTCCTCATGTTCCTCCTGGTCCGCTTCATGGTGCGCTACCGGGAGGGAAGCCGGGCCGAGCGCGACCTTTCGGGCGAGAAAGGCTGGCATTGGGAGATCGGCTGGACGGGCGCGAGCCTCGTCATATTCGTGGCCTTCGCGGCCTGGGGCGCGAACCTCTTCTTCCGCCTCTACCAGCCGCCCGCGGACGCGCTCGAGATCTTCGTCGTCGCCAAGCAATGGATGTGGAAGGCCCAGCATTCGGGCGGACAGCGCGAGATCGACGAGCTGCACGTCCCGGTCGGGCGCCCCGTCCGGCTCGTCATGTCGTCGGAGGACGTCATCCATTCCTTCTTCATCCCGGCCTTCCGCATCAAGCACGACGTCGTGCCGGGCCGCTACGAGACGCTGTGGTTCGAGGCCGTGAAGACCGGGACCTTCGGCCTCCTCTGCGCCGAGTATTGCGGCACGCTCCATTCCGGGATGCTGGGCCGCGTGGTCGCCATGGAGCCGCGCGACTTCGCCGCCTGGCTCGACGCCCAGCCGGGTTCGGACGGGCTCGCGCAGGAGGGCGCGGCGCTGTTCCGCTCGCTCGGCTGCAGCGGCTGCCATGGGCCGGGCGGCACGGTGAGGGCGCCGCCCCTGCAGGGGCTGTACGGCCACCCGGTCCCGCTCGCCGACGGCCGCGTGGTCACGGCGGACGAGCGCTACATCCGCGATTCCATCCTCCTGCCGAAGGCGGAGGTGGCGGCCGGCTACCCCGACATCATGCCGAGCTTCGCCGGCCAGATCAGGGAAGAGGATCTCGTCCGCATCGTGGCCTACATCAAGTCGCTCGCCTCCGACGCGCCGCCCTCCCAGGTCGGATCGAGAACTCCATGAGCACGATCGCCGTCGCGCCCGGCCGCGGCCCGGACGAATCCGCGATCCGGATCCCGAACTACCTGAATACCGGGACGACACTCCGCTCGTGGCTCCTCACGACGGACCACAAGCGCATCGCCCTCCTCTACTTCGCCTCGCTCACCGCCTTCTTCTTCATCGGCGGCGCGGCCGCCGTGGTCATCCGGCTCGAACTCGCGACGCCGCAAGGCAACCTGATCGGGTCGGACACCTACAACCGGCTCTTCACCATGCATGGCATCGTGATGGTCTGGTTCTTCCTGGTGCCGGCCGTGCCGAACACGATCTGCAACTTCGTCGTGCCGCTGATGCTCGGCGCGAAGGATCTCGCCTTCCCGCGCATCAACCTCCTCAGCTGGTACCTGTTCATGGCGGGCGGGCTGCTCACGGTGGCGTCCCTCGTCGCGGGCGGGGTCGATACGGGCTGGACCTTCTACACGCCGCTCTCGACGCTCTTCGCGAACAGCTACGTGGCGCTCGCGGCGCTCGGCGTCATCGTGGTCGGGTTCTCCTCCATCGCGACGGGGCTCAACTTCATCGTGACGGTGCACAAGCTGCGGGCGCCCGGGCTCACCTGGTACCGCCTGCCGATCTTCATCTGGTCGCTCTACGCGACGAGCGTGATCCTGGTGCTCGGCACGCCCGTCCTGACGATCGCCCTCGTGCTCCTCCTCGTCGAGCGTATCCTGAAGGTCGGCATCTTCGATCCGGCGCTCGGCGGCGATCCGCTGCTCTGGCAGCACATCTTCTGGTTCTACTCGCACCCGGCCGTGTACATCATGATCCTGCCCGGGCTCGGCGTCGTCACGGAGCTCGTGACCTGCTTCTCCCGCAAGCGGCTCTTCGGCTACAAGTTCGTCGCCTGGGCCTCGATCGGCATCGCGGTGATCGGCTTCCTGGTCTGGGGCCACCACATGTTCGTGTCCGGCCAGTCGCTGTTCGCGAGCCTCGTCTTCTCCTTCCTGAGCTACGTCGTGGCGGTGCCCTCCGCCATCAAGGTGTTCAACTGGACGGCGACGCTCCATGGCGGCTGGATCAGGTTCGACGCGCCCATGCTGTACGCCCTGGGCTTCATCGGGCTCTTCACCATCGGGGGCATGACCGGCCTGTTCCTGGCCGCGCTCGCCGTCGACGTGCACGTCACCGACACCTATTTCGTCGTGGCTCACTTCCACTACATCATGGTCGGCGGGATGGTGTCGGCCTTCTTCGGCGCGCTCCATTTCTGGTGGCCGAAGATCACCGGCCGGATGTATCCCGAATACTGGGCCCGCACGGCCGCAGCGCTCATGTTCTTCGGGTTCAACCTGACCTTCTTCCCCCAGTTCATCCTGGGGTATCTCGGCATGCCGCGCCGCTACCATGCGTACCCGCCGGAATACCAGGTCTGGCACGTGCTCTCGTCCGGCGGCGCGGTGCTGCTGGCCATCGCCTACCTGATGCCGCTCGTCTACCTCACCTGGTCGATGTTCCGCGGCGTCCGGGCCGGGCCGAATCCCTGGCAGGCGACCGGCCTCGAATGGCAGACGCCGTCGCCGCCGCCGAAGGAGAACTTCGCCACGACGCCCGTCGTGGTGCGCGGCCCCTACGATTACCGCGACCGGGCGGCCCATCCGCAGCATGGCTGACGCGCGGCCGGCCGAGCAATTCGCCTCGCTCGACCAGCAGCGGGACGTCGCCCATGCCGGCATGTGGGTGTTCCTGGCGAGCGAGACCCTGTTCTTCGGCGGGCTGCTCGCCGCCTACACGGTCTATCGCATCTGGTACCCGGAGGGCTTCGCGGCCGCGAGCACGAAGACGGATGTCGTGCTCGGCACGATCAACACGGCCGTGCTCCTGACAAGCAGCGCGCTGATGGGCGCCGGCGTCCGGGTGGCGGAGGCGCGGGGTTCGGGCCGGGCGGTCGGCCTCCTCCTCCTCGGGACGGCGCTGCTCGGCCTCGCCTTCCTCGGCGTGAAGGGCACGGAATACGTCAAGGACGCCCACGACCATCTCGTGCCGGGCTACGATTTCGAGTTCGACGAACGGCTTCGGAGAGGCGCGGAGCTGTTCTTCCTCCTCTACTTCATCATGACGGGCATCCATGCCGTCCACCTGACGGTCGGGATCCTCCTCGTCGGCGCCTTCGCGGTCCGGGCGTGGCGCGGCGCCTTCGCGGACCGGCTGGAACCCGTGGCGATCGCCGGGCTCTACTGGCACTTCGTCGACCTCGTCTGGGTGTTCCTCTACCCGCTCCTCTACCTGAACGGGCGTGCCGGATGAGTGGCAGGTTCCGGTCCGTCTGGCTGTCCTGGGCCGCCCTGGTGGCGCTGCTCGCGGCGACGACGGGGCTCGCCTACGTGCCGCTCGGCCGCGCCGCGCTGCCGGCCGCGCTGGCCGTCGCGTCGGTCAAAGCCGCGGTGATCGTCCTCGTCTTCATGGAGCTCGCCCGGGCGACCGGGCTCACCCGGATCGCCGCCGGGGCCGGCCTCTTTTGGCTGTGCGTCCTCCTCGGCATGCCGGCGATCGACTACCTCAACCGGGCGGCCCGGCCGGTCACGGAGCGCACGCTCTACACCTCCGTCAGCCCGCCGCCGCGGAGATGATCTCGGGCGGCGGCGAGGTTGACCTCGGGGCGGGGTTCGGCCAAGCGGTCGCGCCCTCCGAGAAGCCGAAGCCGAATTGGACCCGCACGCCCTCCTCTCCCGCCTCGAACGCTCCGCCCAGGCGACGGAGGCCCTGCTCGACCGGCTGCTCGCGCCGGAGCCGAGTCCCGGCGAGATCGCCCGTCCCCGGCGCCTCCTCGATGCGATGCGGTACGCCATGCTGGGGGGCGGCAAGCGTTTGCGCCCGCACCTCGCGATCGAGACCGCGCGCCTGTTCGGGCGGGAGGACGAGGGGGCCG
>CALMTJ010000264.1:2460-5225 GCA_937872715.1 uncultured Methylobacteriaceae bacterium | reverse complement strand
GGCCGGCGCCTGCGACCGCTACGCCCACCGGGCCGGCGAGCTGATCCGGGTCGCCCCGCCCGTCGTGCTGCAGCGGGCGGTGGCGGACGGCGGCAGCGTCGTCCCGTTCAACGCCTCCACGCTCGACTGGGACGGGAGCGTGGTGCGCGAGCCGCAGACATTCGTGACCGCCATCGGGGCCGGCACGACCTATCCGGACTACAAGCCGGCGCCCTTCATCGTGTCGTCGGAGATCGACGGCATCGACATGGTCACGGTCGTGACGGAGGGAATATTCTCCTATTGCGGCCTGAAGGTGAAGATCGACACCGACCGTCACCTCGGGCCGGAGCGCTCGCTCGTGCGGGTCGGCGGCGAGCCGGTGGGGCACGTCTCGACCGGGGAATACGGGTCGCAGATGCTGTCACTCGGCGGGGTTCACCACCTCACCGGCGGCTCCAAGAAGGAGGGCCGCGTCACCTGCGACGCGATGCTGACGCTCTGCAACGGCGGCGCGGTCGAGATCGCGGTCGACGGCGGCGAGACGGCCGTGATCCAGGCCGGACGGCCGCCGGTGGTCGACGGCCGGACCGAGGAGCGGATGCGGGTCGGGTGCGGGTCGGCGACGATCGGCATGTTCGCCAGGCAATGGGAGGGTCGGGTCGACGAGGTCGTGGTGGTGGACGACCACATCACCGGCATCCTGTCCGAGCACCAGGCCGGCAAGCTGCTCGGCATCCCGGAGACCGGCATCAAGGTGCTGGGCCGCCGCTCGACCCCGGGCCGCTACTTCCAGGTGGCCGAGCCCGGGACGGGCTGGGGCGGCACCGGCATCGAGGACCCGCTCTCGATCCTGGGTCCCTTCGACCCGAGGAAGGCCCGGCCGGGGCTCACGATGCTGATGACCTCGACCACGGGCGAGCACCACGCCTTCTACGAGCTCGACGAGGCGCTCCGCCCCGTGGAGCGCGAGCTGCCGGACGAGCTCCGCCGCTCCGTCGACCTGATCAAGGAGAATTGCGAGCCGGCGCTCACGACCGTGCTGTTCATGGGCGGCGCGGGCGGCTCGCTCCGGGCGGGCGTGACGGAGAACCCGGTTCGGCTGACGCGCTCCGTCAAGGACGCGCTCACCGTCGTGACCTGCGGCGGCAGCCCGGTCTATGTCTGGCCGGGCGGCGGCATCACCTTCATGGTGGACGTGTCGCGGGTGCCGGAGGGCGCCTTCGGCTACGTCCCGACGCCTGCGCTCGTGGCCCCGATCGAGTTCACCATGCGGCTGTCGGATTACGGCGTGCTCGGCGGCCATCTCGACCAGGTCCGGCCCCTGTCCGAGTTCCGGGACGCGGGCGCGGGCCGCCGCCGCGTCCCCCAGCGCGACGAGAATCCCTGGCCGCTCGCCCCGGCCGCGGCGAGGCGCCTCCATGGCTGATCCGCGGCGAGCCCGCCTCCTGCCGGACGGCCGGCGCCTGCACCTCCAGCACGGCCCGATCGACCTCGTGGTCGAGGCGGCCGGCCCGCATGGGGCCGCCGCGGCCGCCCGCGAGGCCGCGACCCGTCGTTTCGCGACCATCCTGGACGAGCTGTGCGGCGAACTCCCGCTGCTGCGCAGCCCGGCCGTTCCCGGGCCGGCCCGCGCGCACGGCGCGGTGGCGCGCCGCATGGAGGCGGCCGTCGCGCCTTTCGCGGAGACCGGCTTCATCACGCCGATGGCGGCCGTGGCGGGCGCGGTCGCCGACGAGATCCTGGTCGCAATGCTGGCGGCGGCCCCCCTCCGCCGCGCCTACGTCAACAATGGCGGCGATATCGCTCTCCACCTCGACGGGGACGAGACCTTCCGCATCGGCCTCGTGGACCGGCCCGACCGCGCCGCCGGGTTGTTCGGGACGGCCTGCATCGGCCGGGCGGACGGGATCGGCGGGGTCGCGACGAGCGGCTGGCGCGGCCGCAGCTTCTCCCTCGGCATCGCGGACGCGGTCACGGTCCTGGCCCGGTCCGCGGCCGCGGCCGCCGCGGCCGCCACGGTCGTGGCGAACGCCGTCGATCTTCCGGGCCACCCGGCGGTGACGCGCGCGCCGGCGGACAGCATCCAGCCGGACAGCGATCTCGGCCCGCGCCCCGTCACGCGGGGTGTCGGAGAGCTCACGCCGGGCGAAATCGACTTGGCCGTGTCACGCGGACGCGCGCGGGCCGACGGGCTCGTCTCGCGAGCGCTGATCGCTGGCGCGGCGCTTCACCTGCAGGGACTGACCACCACGAACTCGTCATGGCCGGGCTTGGCCCGGCCATCCACGAACGCGCGGTCGACGGGGCAGGAACGCGGCCGGGACGGGAGCGGCGGCCCGGCGTGGATGGCCGGGCCGAGCCCGGCCATGACGGGATGGAGAGCGGCCGTGGAGGGCTGCGCCGCATGGCTCTAAACGTCCGCAAGATCGTCACGGTGGTCGAGGAGACCCGGACCGAGATGGGGCGCACGGTCGATCCGCCGACGCGCCGGGCCGCCGCGGTCGCGGTGATCGCGAACCCGTTCGCGGGCCGCTACCAGGACGACCTCTCCGACCTGATCGCCGCCGGCGAGGAGCTCGGCGAGATCCTGGCCGCGAAGGCCGTGGCGGCGCTCGGCATCGAGGGCGCGCGGGTGCAGAGCTACGGCAAGGCCGCCGCGGTGGGGTCGGATGGCGAGCTCGAACATGCGGCCGCCATCTTGCATCCTAAGCTCGGCGCCTCGGTCCGGAGCGTGCTCGGAGGCGGCGCGGCCCTGATCCCGTCGTCGAAGAAGCGCGGCGGCC
>CALMTJ010000264.1:0-2450 GCA_937872715.1 uncultured Methylobacteriaceae bacterium | reverse complement strand
GGGCGTGGCGCTCGACATCCCTCTCGGGCACAAGGACGCGGCTTTCGTGCGGAGCCATTTCGACGGCATGGAGGTCCGGATCGCGGATGCGCCGCGGGCCGACGAGATCATGGTGGCGGTGGCCGTGACCGATTCCGGCCGGCCCCTCCCCCGTGTCGGCGGCCTCCAGGCCTCGGAGATCAAGGGCCAGGACGGCCTACGGTAGCTCTCACTCGACGGAGAACAGGCAGATGAGCACGTTACGGATTGTTGCCGGCACCCTGCTGGCGGGCCTCGCGCTCTCGGGGTCGCCCGCCTTGGCGCAGGCGGAGATCAAGATCGGCGAGGTGAACAGCTATTCCGGGCTCCCGGCCTTCACCGAGCCTTACCGCAAGGGCTGGCAGCTCGCGGTCGAGGAGGTGAACGCGGCGGGCGGCATCGGCGGCAAGAAGCTCGTGGTCATCTCCAAGGACGACGGCGGCCGGCCGGCCGACGCGCTGACGGCCGCGAACGAACTCGTGTCGCGCGAGGAGGTCGCGATCCTGGCCGGCGGCTTCTTCTCTAACGTGGGCCTCGCGCTGGCCGATTTCGCCAAGCAGAAGAACGTCTTCTACCTGGCCGGCGAGCCGCTGACGGACGCGATGGTCTGGTCGGGCGGCAACAGGAACACCTTCCGGCTGCGTCCCTCCAACTACATGCAGGCCGCGATGCTGGCCGAGGAGGCCGCGAAGCTGCCGGCCAAGAAATGGGCGACGGTCGCCCCGAACTACGAGTACGGGCAATCGGCCGTGGCCGTGTTCAAGCAGATCCTGTCGGCCAAGCGCCCGGACATCGAGTGGGTCGGCGAGCAATGGCCGCCGCAGGGCAAGATCGACGCCGGCCCGGTGGTCCAGGCGCTCGCCGCCATGCAGCCGGAGGCGGTTCTGAACGTCACCTTCGGGCCGGACCTCGTGAAGTTCGTCCGCGAAGGCAACAGCCGCGGCCTGTTCAAGAACCGGGCGGTCGTCTCCTTCCTGACGGGCGAGCCCGAATATCTCGACCCGCTCAAGGACGAGACGCCGGAGGGTTGGATCGTCACCGGCTATCCCTGGAACATGATCCACACGCCGGCGCACGACACCTTCCTCAAGGCCTATCAGGCGAAGTTCAACGACTACCCGCGCCTCGGCTCGCTCGTCGGCTACACGCTGATCAAGTCCGCCGCCGCCATCCTGATCAAGGCCGGCTCCACGGACACCGCCAAGCTCATCGCGGCGGCCGAGGGCATCGAGTTCCCCTCGCCCTTCGGACCGGCGACCTTCCGGGCGATCGACCACCAATCCACGCTCGGCGCCTATGTGGGCCGGACGGCCGTGAAGGACGGCAAGGGCGTGATGGTCGATTTCGTCTACCAGGACGGAGCGAAGTTCCTTCCGTCCGACGCCGAGGTGAGGAAGCTGCGGCCGGCGAATTGAGGGCGGGCCGCAACTCTGGCCCATCGGGTGTCACCTCCATCGTCATGGCCGGGCTTGGCCCGGCCATCCACGCCCTCCCGCCTGGCGCTCGGCCGGCGGGCGTGGTGCAGGTGGAGCCGCGTGGATGGCCGGGCCGAGCCCGGCCATGACGGTCTGGAGGGAAGAAGGCCGATCGCGTGAGCTTCCTCCTCGTCCAGTTCCTGACCGGTCTCGCCGGGGCGGCGTCGCTGTTCCTGACCGCGTCCGGGCTGTCCATCATCTTCGGCGTGACCCGCATCGTGAACTTCGCCCACGGCGCGTTCTACATGCTGGGGGCCTACATCGCGTATTCGCTGACCGAACGCCTCGGGGGAGCGACGGGGTTCTGGGGCGGGCTCGTCCTGTCCGCCCTGGTCGTCGCGGCGCTGGGCGCGCTGGTCGAGATCATGCTCCTCCGCCGCATCTACGCGGCGCCCGAGCTGTTCCAGCTCCTCGCGACCTTCGGGGTCACGCTCGCGGTCGAGGACCTCGCGGTCATCATCTGGGGGCCGGAGGACCTCGTCGGGCGCCGGGCGCCGGGCTTCCGGGGCTCCGTCGACATCCTCGGCCAGCAGGTGCCGGCCTACGACCTGTTCCTCATCGGGCTCGGGCCGGCCGTGCTCGCCATCCTGTGGTTCCTGTTTCACCGCACGCGGTTCGGCATCCTGGTCCGGGCCGCGACGCAGGACCGCGAGATGGTGTCGGCGCTCGGCGTGAACCAGCGCTGGCTGTTCACGGGCGTGTTCGCTCTCGGCGTCGGTCTCGCGGCCTTCGGGGGCGCGCTTCAGCTTCCGCGGGACGCCGTCAGCCACACGATGGACCTGCGGGTCATCGTCGAGGTCTTCGTCGTGGTGGTGATCGGCGGGCTCGGCAGCGTCACGGGCGCCTTCGTGGCGGCCCTGATCGTGGCCGAGCTGAACGCCTTCGGCATCCTGGTCCTGCCGACGATCTCGCTTGTCCTCGTCTTCGTCGTCATGGCAGCCTTGCTGGTGGTCCGGC
>CALMTJ010000263.1:8163-15954 GCA_937872715.1 uncultured Methylobacteriaceae bacterium | reverse complement strand
CCCCGGGGCTGCGCCTCGGCGACCCGGGCGGCAAGGTGGCCGCGATCCGGGCGGTCAAGACGCCCGAGGAGAGCGCCGTGCTTGAGAGGACGACGCGGGCGACGCATCGCGCCGTCATGGACGCCATGGCGGCGAGCCAGCCCGGCGAGACGGAGCGGCAGATGGCCAATCGCGTCGCCAACGGCCTCGTCGAGGGCGGCGCGAACGGCATCCTGTTCCTGCATTTCGGGTCCGGCGAGCGCTCGGGCCACGTGCACGGCTACGCGAGCGACGCCGTCACCGGCGAAAGCGAGATCATCCGCATGGACGTCGCGGGATGCTACGGTCCCTGGTCGAGCGACCTCGCCCGCACCTATTCGAGCGGGGCTCCGACGGCGACGCAGCGGGACGTCTACCGCAGGCTCCGCGAGATCCAGGCGGAGACGATCGCGTCCATGCGGCCGGGCGTCCCGGCCGAAGACGTCTTCTTCACCTGCCATCGGGCCTTCGAGGCGCGCGGGCTCGACTGCTTCCTGCCGCATATCGGGCATTCGTTCGGGGTCGAGCTGCACGAGGCGCCGATGATCCGGCCGGGCGACAAGACGCCGCTCGCGGCGGGCATGGCGATCAACATCGAGCCGATGACCTTCGATAGCGACGGCGCCTGCTACCATACCGAGGATCTCGTGCTGATCACGCCGGACGGCAACCGGCTCCTGACGCTCGGCTTAGCGCCCGCCGAGCTACCGGTGATCGGTTCGACGCTTCGGATCTGATTCGCGCTGCGGACGGTGCGATTGTCGAAGCACGATCAACGTCGCTGCTTCGAGACTCGGAGTGTGGATCTGCGGGCCAGTAACGTTCACTCGTGCTGGATATCCAGGAGAGCTCTTGAGATCACCTTGCCATCAGGGCCAGCCAAAAAGATTGTCTGTCCGATACATTGGCGAGGAACGGCGTCGACGTCAGCGATCCAGTACGGCCATCCTCTTCGGATCGACGATGCGGTCGTAGTCGTCCGCGGAGATGTACCCGAGCGCTAGCGCCGCTTCCCGCGGCGTCGCGCCGTCCGCCATGGCTTTCGCGGTGATACGGGCCACCTTGTCGTAGCCGAGAACCGGGTTCAGCGCGGTCGCGAGCAACAATCCGCTCGCGACGTTCGCGTCGAGGCGGACGCGGTCGACGTCGAGACCGCGGACGAGCCCGGCCGCGAAGGCGCGAGCGCTGTCCGCCAGCACGCGGATTGATTGCAGGACGTTGTAGATGAGCACGGGCTTGGCGACGTTCAGCTCGAAGTTGCCGGCAGCGCCGGCGGCCGAGACGGTCGCGTGGTTGCCGATCGCCTGGAACGCGGCCTGCGTGACCACCTCGGCCAAAGTCGGATTGCGCTTGCCCGGCATGATCGACGAGGTGAGTCCGTCGTCTGGAATGACCAGCTCGCCGAGGCCGCAGCGCGGGCCGGAGCCGAGAAGGCGGATGTCGTTCGCGATCTTGAGGAGCGACACCGCGAGGACGTTCAGCGCGGCCGATACCTCGACGAGCGCATCGTGCGCGCCCATTCCCTCGAACTTGCTCGGATTGGGCGCGAACGCGACCCCGGCGAGAGCGCTCGCCTCCTCGCAGAACGCCGCGTCGAAGCCCGGCGGCGCGTTCAGCCCGCTGCCGACCGCGGTCCCGCCCTGCGGCAGGAGGTGGAGGCGCGGCAGCGTCGCTTCTATCCGGGCGATGCCGTTCCCGACCTGCCGGGCGAAGGCGTCGAAGGCCTGCCCCATCGTCATCGGGACGGCGTCCATCAGGTGGGTGCGGCCGATCTTGACCACCTCCGCGAAAGCGTCGGCCTTGGCGGCGAGCTCCCGGTGCAGCTCCACGAGCGCGGGCACAAGCCGGTCGCGGAGGTCGAGCGCGGCCGCGACGTGCATCACGGTCGGGAAGCTGTCGTTCGACGATTGCGAGCGGTTGACGTGGTCGTTCGGGTGGATGGGCGACTTCGTGCCGAGCGGCTGGCCTAGCCGCTCGTTCGCCCGGTTCGCGATCACCTCGTTCGCGTTCATGTTGGTCTGGGTGCCGGACCCCGTCTGCCAGATCGTGAGCGGGAAGTGATCGTCGTAGGCGCCATCCCACAGCTCCCGAGCGGCAGCCTCGATCGCGTCCGCGAGCGCTGGCTCGAGCGCGCCGAGCCGGCGGTTGGCGCGCGCGGCCGCGATCTTCTGCAGGCCGAACGCCCGGACGAAGCCCGTCTGGAAGCGCTCCTCGCCGATCGCGAAGAGGGCGAGCGCCCGCTGCGTCTGCGCGCCCCAGTAGCGCCCGGCCGGGATCTCGACGGGGCCGAACGCGTCGCGCTCGACGCGGGTCGCGCTCATGCGAGGTCCGCAGCCGACTGCCCGATGCGGGCGCGCGCGGTGTCGTCGAACTCGAAGGTCTGCCCTGCAGCCTGAGCCGGGGCGGGCGCGATCCCCGCGCCGTTGCCGAGACCCGCCGCCGCCGCCAGCTGAAGCATCGTTCGCCGCCTCATGCCGTCCTCCCGTCGCAACCGCCCGTCTGCGCCAGCGTAAACCGCACTATGTACGAACATAATGGCGAGGTCAAACGTGGCGCACGATGCGGTTGGACCGGTCGAGCCCTTGCGATCGGAGCCGGGGCGAAGGAGGATCGTGCCGTGGAGACGCGCTACGCCTTCGTCGCCCGCGCGCTCGCGGAGGCAATCGCCGACGGGCGACATCCGGTCGGGACGTTGCTGCCGAACGAACTCGATCTCGCCGAGCATTTCGCGGTCAGCCGCTCGACGGTGCGGGCAGCGATGCGGGAGCTTCAGGCGTCCGGCCTCGTCAGCCGGCGCAAGAGCGCCGGGACGCGCGTCGAGGCGTCGGACGCCGCCGGGCGCCCGGGCGGCTTCTCGCAGAGCCTGGACACGATCGAGGCCGTCCAACAATACGGCGTCGAGACGGAGCGACGCGTCCAGGACGTAGCTAACGTCGTGGCGGACCGCGACCTGGCGCGACGGATGGGCAGCCGCCCGGGGCGGCGTTGGCTGCGCATCTCCTTCATGCGCCTCGTGCCGGGGAATGCCGCCGCCAAGCCCATCTGCTGGACTGACGTCTATATCGACGCGGCGTTCGGCCCGGAGGTTCGGGCGCGGCTCCACGGCCATGCCGGAATCTACGGGACGCTGGTGGAGACGATCTCGGGACGGCGCATCGGCGAGATCCGCCAGGACATCACCGCGACCGGCGTGCCGGACCGTGTCGCCGAGGCGCTGGAGGCCGAGCCGGGAAGCCCAGCGCTGGCCATCCGACGGCAGTACATCCTGAACCCGGCCTCGCTCGCCGAAATCTCGCTGAGCATCCACCCGGCCGACCGGTACAGTTACTCGACCCGCCTGAGGCGCCGGCCGTGAGAGCGCCGGCTCGTCAGATCCCCTGGCCGCCGGAGACCTCGATCCGCTGCGCGTTGACCCAGCGGCTGCCGGGAGCGAGCAGGTTTGCGATCATCGGGCCGATATCGTCCGGGAGCCCGACGCGGCCGAGCGCCGTCATGTCGGCGAAAAGCTTGTTGACGTCTGGGTCGTCTCGGACGGCGCCGCCGCCGAAATCCGTCTCGATCGCGCCGGGCGCCACCGTGTTGACCGCGATCCCGCGAGCGCCCAGCTCCTTCGCCATGTAGCGCGTCAGCACCTCGACGGCGCCCTTCACGGCCGCGTAGGCGGTATAGCCCGGGAAGCACGTCCGGGTCAGGCCGGAGGACAGGTTCACGATGCGGCCCCCGTCCGCGAGGAGCGGCAGCAGCGCCTGGGTCAGGAAGTACACGCCCTTGAAATGCACGTTCACGAGCCCGTCGAACTGCGCTTCCGTCGTATCGGCGATGAGCGCGTAGTCGCCGTGACCCGCGTTGTTGACCAGGTGGTCGAAGCCGTCCCGTCCGAAGGTCTCGCGCAAAGCGCTGCGCAGCCGGTTGGCGAAGGGCGCGAAGGCGGCGACGTCGCCCGTGTCGAGCGGGAGGGCGAGGGCGGTCCGGCCCATGGCCTCGACCTCCGCGACGACGGCCTGCGCCGCATCGGCCTTGCTGTGATAGGTGAGGACGACGTCGCCGCCGCCGCGTGCGATCGCGAGCGCCGTGCTGCGGCCGAGGCCGCGGCTCCCGCCGGTGACGAGGGCGATGGTGGTCATGGTCGAGCTCCTGTTGGCCGCTCTCCCATAGGGCCGGCCGCGCAGGCATACCTTGCCGAAACCTCCTCCTTCCTTGCCTATTCCTCCGACACGGGTGGGCGTCCTTGCGGGATGCCGCTAGGATGGTCCCATGAACAACCTGTTGCTCGAGACGGTCAGAGGTTATCTCCGGACGGAGGCCGATCCGGGAGACCTCGCGCGAAGCCCCGTGCCGGGCCTCACGGTGATCCGATCGAATTCGGTCGGCGAACTTGCCTACGCCGTCTCGCGGCCGCTCGCTTGCCTCGTGGTGCAGGGCGCGAAGCAGGTCACGACCGGCGCGCAGACCTTCGCGTTCTCGGCCGGGCAGTCGCTGATCGTCACCGCGGACGTGCCGATCGTCAGCCAGGTTACGCGCGCCAGCCCGGGGGAGCCGTACCTGTCGCTCGTGCTCGACCTCGACCGGACCGTCGTGGCGGAGCTCTGCGTCGAGATGCGGGCGACGTGCGACGCCGCGGCCGTCTCGCCCGTGCAGGTCGGGGAGACGGATGCCGAGGTCGCCGACGGGGCGTGCCGGCTGATGCGGCTGCTCGACCATCCGGGCGCCGTGCCGATCCTGCACGCGCCCGTCATGCGCGAGTTGCATTACTGGTTGCTGACCGGCCGGCACGGGGGTGCGATCCGCCGGCTCGGCTGGCCTGAGAGCTATGCCGGGCGCGTGGCCCGGGCGGTCGCGGTCCTGCGGTCTGAGTTCAGACGGCCCTTGCGGATGCGCCGCCTCGCCGAGGCGGCTGGAATGAGCGCCTCCTCCTTCCATCACCATTTCCGGGAGGCGACCTCGCTCTCGCCGCTGCAGTTCCAGAAGCAGTTGCGCCTGATCGAGGCACGTCGGCTCATGATGTCGGAGAGCGCGTCGGCGAGCGCAGCCGCCTTCGCGGTCGGTTACGAGAGCGCGCCCCAGTTCACGCGCGAGTATCGCCGCATGTTCGGCGCTCCCCCGGCCAGGGAGGTGGACGAAGCCAAGAGCTGGATCCGGGCGGCAGCCTGAGTCGCGATCGGCCCGCGTCGTCCCGTCGGGCCGGCTGTGACGCGCCTGCGAACTGCGCTACACGGAAAATCGTGAGCATCCGAGGCGCGCGGGAAGGTGGAGAAGGCGGCACATGCCTGCCACGCGAATTCAACGAGATCGGCTCGGTGGCTAAGCCGGGGCGGGCCAGCGCGCGTTCTGCGGACCGCGGCGACGATCTGGGCCGCGAGTTCGGCATCCGGGTCCGCGGATTGAGGGACGAGGCCGGCCTGACGCTCGAGGAATTGTCGCAACAGTCGGGCGTGAGCCGCGCCATGCTGTCCAAGGTGGAGCGTGGCGAGAAGAGCCCCACGATCGGGGTGGCGACCCGGATTTCCCGGGCGCTGAACACCTCCTTGACGTTCCTGACCGACGGCGAGGAGCAGCGACGGGCCGTTGCGATCGTGCGCGCAGCGGAGCGGCACGTGTTCCGGGATGCGGAGACCGGGTTCGAGCGGCATCTCCTCTCGCCGCCGATCGCAGGGAGCGCCGTCGAGGTGCTCTACCATCATCTGCCGGCCGGCGTCTCGACGGGGGTCCTCCCGCCCTACCCGGCCGGGACGGAGAAGCACGTCGTCGTCACGCAAGGCGACCTGGTCGTCGCCATGGGCGGCTTGGACGTCCGATTGTCCGAGGGAGACGCCCTGTTCTTCGAGGCCGAGATCGAGCATTCCTTCGACAACAGGACTGACGAGCCCTGCGGCTATTACTTGATCATGTCGAAACGCGGGAAATAGCCTCCACTAGCGAGCGCTGACGAACTTCGTCTTCTGGTAGGGGGTCAGGATCTCGATCCCGCCCTCCGTGCCGTAGCCGCTCTCCTTCCAGCCACCGAGCGGCGCCTCCGGAGGATGGCTCGGGACGTCGTTCAGGCCGACCGTGCCGAATTGCAGGGCGTCCTTCAGCCGGTTCCGCCGCGTTTCGTCGCCCGTGAACACGTAGGCCGACAGCCCGTATTCGAGCCCGTTCGCCTTCTTGAGCATCGCCTCCTCGTCCTTGAAGGGCAGGATGGGCGCGAGCGGCCCAAAGGGCTCCGAATGGAGGATCTCGGTCTCGTCGGGGACGTCGGTCATCACGGTCGGGGCGAAGAAGAAGCCGCGATTGCCGAGGCGGGCGCCGCCCGACGCCACGGTCGCTCCATGATCGACAGCGTCGGCCACGAGCCGCGCCATCGCCTCCACGCGCCGGGCGTTCGCGAGCGGTCCCATCTGGGTCCGGGGGTCGAGCCCGTCGCCGACGCGCCACGCCTTCGCGTGCTCGACGAAGCGGGCGGTGAACCGCTCGCCGATCGCATCCTCGACGAAGAAGCGGGTCGGCGACAGGCAGATCTGGCGGGCATTGGCGAATTTGCGCTGAGCCAGGACGTCCGCAGCCTTCTCCGGATCGACGTCGCCGCACACGATCGTGGGCGCGTGCCCGCCGAGCTCCACGGTGATCGGCTTCATGGCGTGCCCGGCGGCTGCCGCCAGCATCTTGCCGACCGGGATCGAGCCCGTGAACGTCACTTTGGAGACCTGCGGAGCCGAGATCAGGTAGCTTGACACCTCGTGTGGAACGCCGAACACGACCGCGACCGCCGCCTTCGGCACGCCGGAATCGAGCAGGGCCTTGACCAGGGCGAGCGCCGAGCCCGGCGTCTCCTCCGACGGCTTGCAGATGATCGAGCATCCGGCTCCGAGCGCTCCGGCGAACTTTTTCGCCGCGAGCGCCATCGGGAAGTTCCAGGGCGTGAACGCGGCCACGACACCGACGGGATGGGTCTCGATCTCGATCCGATTGCCGACGTCCCGGCCGAGGAAGGTGCGGCCCGCGACCCTCCGGCCCTGCTCGCCCGCCCATTCGACGAACTCCGCCGAGCGGATCACCTCCACCTTGGCCTCTCCGAGCGGCTTGCCCTGCTCCAGCGTGAGCGTCCGGGCGATCGCGCCGGCGTCGGCGCGCAGCCGGTCCGCGGCGGCTTTCAGGATCCTGCCGCGCTCCCAGGGCGACACCGCTCCCCACTCCCGCAGCCCGCGCGTCGCGGCCGCAAGAGCTTCGTCGAGATCGGCGCGGGAAGCGTGCGCGACCTGCCCGAGGCTATCACCCGTGGCGGGGTTCAGGACGTCCTCGCCCGACCCGTCGGCGCCGTCCCGCCAGTAGCCGTCGATGACCAGGGGGAACGTGCTCTTCATGGCCATCCTCGAGTTCGCAAATCACTGCAGCGTTGCCGAAGCCGGCTCATCTGTTTGGTAGATTCATTTCTACTATAGGATACAGAGATCCGGCGCAACGGGTTGGATGGGGTCCTCTGACGGCCGCGTCCGTCGACACGTGGCCCTGCTACACATCGCTGTCCGCAGGTCGTCCAAGGAGCTTCCCTTCGCCCATCGGCCATGCTAATCGTCTTCGATAGAAGATACATCGTCTCTCTTCGGAGAGAAACGGTGAGATCAGCCGGGACAGGGAGACGACGATGGGATCGAGCGACAGCCGGAGCGATGCTCTCACCAGACGGGCCGCGCTCGCCGCGCTCGGTGCCGGAGGGCTCGCGCTCTCTGGACGCTCCGGTCAGGCACAGAACACGAAGCCTGGCGAGATCAAGATCGGTATCGCCACCTACCTGTC
>CALMTJ010000263.1:0-8153 GCA_937872715.1 uncultured Methylobacteriaceae bacterium | reverse complement strand
GAGCTCGCCCTCCAGCACGTAGCCGGTTTCGGCGCCCGGATGGGTGTGGCGGCCGGCGAGCGTGTTCGGCGTCCCAGCCAACCAGGCGGCCGAGATGCTCATCGAGGAGATCAACGCGTCGGGCGGGATCGGCGGCGTCAAGGTGCGCCCGATCTTCGTCGACGAGGGACCGGGCGTCGCCCATTTCGTGGGCGAGTACCGACGTCTCGTGCAGAGCGAGAAGGTCGACATCGTCTTCGCGGCGATCTCGTCGGCCGATTGCCTCGCCTGCGCGCCTCTTGCCGAGGAGCTGAAGCGGCCGACGATCCTCTGGGATTGCAGCACCCAGCGGATCTTCGAGGAGAACCGCTACGACTACGTCTTTCGGACGATCGGCAACAGCACGCCCGAGATTCTCGCACCGCTCCTCTACCTCCTGAAGATGAAACCGGACTTCAAGACGGTGTCGGTCATCAACCAGGATTACGTCTGGGGCCGCGACAGCTGGGCCATGTTCACGGCCGCCCTGAACGTCCTGAAGCCGGGCGTCCGGGTCGTCTCCGAGATGTTCCCCAAATTCGGCGCGACCGACTTCTCGACCGAGATCACGCGCCTCCTGGCGCTTCGGCCGGAGGTGATCCTCAACGCATCATGGGGCGGCGACCTCGACGCCTTCATCCGGCAGGCCTCCGACCGCAGGCTGTTCGAGCGCTCGACGCTGGTCATGCCGCTCGGTGAGTCGTCGCTCGAGCGGGTGGGCAAGAGCCTGCCGCCCGGACACATCATCGGCGCGCGCGGGGACCACTGGTTCCTCCACCCGAAACCCGCCGATCCGAAGCTCCTCGCCACCTTCACGGAAGCGTTCCACCGCCGGACCGGCATCTACCCGATCTATCCGTGCCACCACATGGCCCAGGCGATCTTCGCGACGAAGAAGGCCTACGAGATCGCGCTCGCGCGCAAGAACGGCGGCTGGCCGAACGATGCCGAGCTCGCGGCCGCCTTCAAGGGGCTGGAGTTCCCCTCGCTGACGGGCACGGTCCGGATCCGGGAGGACGGGCAGGGCGTGCAGGACATGATCATGGGCACCACCCATCTGAGCGACAGGTACGCCTTCCGGATCCTGACAGATATGATCGTCTTCCCGGGCGAGATGGTGACCGCGCCCGTCGGTCAGGTGAGCCTCGACTGGCTGAGGACGCTGAAGCCCGAGATGCTGGGCAGGATCCCGCAGCCTGTCCCGTTCAAGGCCTGAGCGCGCATGTCGGCCTGGTTCGTCGAGAACGGAATGCTGCTCGGCCTCGCGACGCTCGACGGCGTGTCGTCCGCGGCGTCCGTGTTCATGGTGGCAGTCGGCCTGAACCTCGTGTTCGGCGTGCTGCGCGTCCTGAACGTCGCCCATGGCAGCCTCTACGCGATCGGCGGCTACGCGGCCGCCTCCACCAGCCTGTTCCTCCTGGCGCGCGGCATGCCGGCCTGGGCGGCCCTGCCGCTGCTGCTCGTCTCGTCCGCGATCGTCGGCGGGATCCTCGGCCCGCCGATCGAGCGGCTGCTGCGCCTCATGCAGGGACAGGAGGAGGTCCTGCAGCTCCTCGTCACCTTCGCGCTCTTCATGATCCTGGAGGACGGTCAGAAGCTCGTCTGGGGCGTTCGGCCGGTCGTCTCCGACGCGCCCGTCAAGGTGCTGGGCACGATCGAGGTGCCGTTCGGGAGCGACGCCATCCCGTTCACCGCCTACCAGCTCCTCGTGCTGCCGGGCGTGGCTCTCCTGACGTTGGCGGTGCTGGCCTTCGTGCTGCGCCGCACCCTCTTCGGCCGTATGATCGTCGCCGTCACGGTCGACCGCGAGGCGGCGCGCGCCATGGGGATCGACGCCGGCCGGGTCACTCTCCTGACCTTCTCGGCGGGCGCCGCGCTCGCGGCGCTCGGGGGCGCGCTCGCCTCGCCGACGACGTCGCTCGTGCCCGGGATCGGCGCCTCGACCATCGTCCTGTCCTTCGCGGTGGTCGCGACCGCCGGGCTCGGCCAGATCGAAGGGGCGGCGCTCAGCGCCTTCATGATCGGCCTCGGCCGCTCACTCGCGGTGTATTTCGCGCCCGAGCTCGAGGTCGTCGTGCCCTACCTCATCATGGTCGCGGTCCTGCTGGTCCGTCCGCAAGGGCTGTTCGGCACGCTCGAGGCGCGCCGGATATGAGCCGCAGGGCCGAACTCGTCCTCGCTCTCCTCGGCGCCGCAGCGGTCGTCCTCTTGTCATGGGCGGTGCCGTGGCTCCGCTTCGTGCTGACGATCGCGCTCGCGAAGGGCGTCGCGGTGCTCGGCATCCTGCTCCTCCTGCGCGCCGGGCAGGTGAGCTTCGGCCATGCTCTCTACCTCGCGCTCGCAGCCTATATGGCGGCCTTCGGGGCGAGCCGGATCCCTGACACGCTCCTCCTCCTCCCGCTCGCCGGAATCGTGGCCGCGGCGGCCGGACTCGCGATCGGGCTCTTCGTCTCACGCTACCGCGGCATCTTCTTCGGCATGCTCAACCTCGCCCTCAGCATGGTGTTCTACTCGCTCCTCGAGAAGTTCTACGCGGTCACGCGCGGCGCCGACGGGCTGCGCGTGCCGGCCACCACGTTCGGCGGCGCGGCGCTGTCCGCCGAGGGGCAGTCCTGGGCCATGCTGTGCGTCGCTCTGATCGCGGCGTTCGGCTCCGGCGCCTTCGTGAAGGTCTACCTCGCCTCGCCGCTCGGCAGCGCGTTGTCGGCCGTGAAGACGCGGGAGACGCGCCTCGAGTTCATGGGGGTGCCGGCCCGGCTCGTGCTGCTCGCCGCCTACGTCCTGTCGGCCTTCCTCGCGGGGATCGGCGGGGTGATCGTCGCGCTGTCGACCCGCCACGTCACCCCGGCGCTCGCCTATTGGACCACCTCGGGCGAACTCGTCTTCATCGCGGTCCTGGGCGGCGCGGGGGGCGTGCTCGGCCCGTTCCTGGGCGCCGCCGCCTATGAGCTGACGAGGGTCTACGCCGCGGCGCTCGTGGCCGAAGCCTGGCAGATGGCGCTCGGGGCGGTCCTCCTGCTCGTCATCCTGTTCGCGCCGGGAGGTTTGTGGGGCATGGGCCAGGCGCTCGCGGCGCGACGGCGGCCGGCGTGACGGCGCTCCTCTCGGCACGCGGGCTGAAGCTCGCCTTCGGCGGCGTCAAGGCAGCGGACGGCATCGACCTCGACGTCGGAGCGGGCGAGTTCCTGGCCATCATCGGCCCGAACGGCGCCGGCAAGACCACCTTCATCAACATGACGACCGGCTACCTGCGGCCGCAGGCCGGCGCGATCCTTTACGACGGCCGCCCGATCCTGGGCCTCGCGCCGCGGCGCCTCGTCACGCTCGGCATAGGGCGCTCGTTCCAGCTGCCGCAGCTCTTCGGCGAGCACAGCGTCGCCGAGAATCTCGCCCTCGCGATCGCGGCCCGGGAGGGCTTCTGGTCGCCGTTCCGGCCCCTGATGCGACCGGTATGGCGCGACGAGGCCGACGAGGTCCTCGCCCGCTTCGGCATTCTCGACCTGTCCGAGACGCGCGCCGACGCCCTGAACGAAGGCGCGCGCAAGCTCGTCGACATCGCGGTGGCGGTCGCGCTCCGCCCGCGCCTGATCCTCATGGACGAGCCGACGAGCGGGGTCGCCGGGGCGGACAAGATGGCGATCGTCGAGACGCTCGTCCGCGTGCTGCGCGACGCCGGCGTCACGGCGGTGTTCGTGGAGCACGACATGGAGGTCGTGGGCCGTTTCGCGGACCGCGTCGCCGTGTGGGCGCAGGGCCGGATCGCGGCGCTCGGGCCGCCCGACGAGGTGCTGGCCGACCCGGCCGTCCGCCGCGACGTGATCGGCATCGATCCCGGCGAGGACGTCCATGCTGCGGCTTGAGGGTGCCTGCGCCGACATCGCGGGCGTGCGGGTGCTGCGGGAAGTGTCCTTCAGCGTGCCTCCGGGCGGCCGGGTGGCGCTGGTCGGCCGGAACGGGGCCGGCAAGACGACGACGCTCCGGGCGCTGATGGGTCTCGTGCCGCTCTGCGCCGGCAGCGTGGCGATCGACGGCCAGGAGTGCGGACGATTGCCGGCGCACGGACGAGCCCGGCTCGGGGTCGGCTACGCGCCGGAAGAGCGCAAGCTCTTCGGCAGCTTCACGGTCCGGGACAACATGCTGCTCCCGGCCGAGGTGCTGGGGTTGCCGAAGCGGGAGAGCCTGCGCCGGCTCGACGCTGTCTTCGAACTCCTGCCGGAGCTTCGCGACCTCGCGCCCCGCAAGGCCGCGGGCCTGTCCGGCGGGCAGGGCAAGATGGTCGCGCTCGGGCGCGCCATGATGGTCGGCACGCGCGCCATCCTGCTCGACGAGCCGCTCCAGGGTCTCGCGCCGGCCCTGGCGCTCCGCTACGTCGAGGCTCTCGGCCGCCTCCGTTCGGCCCTTCCCGACGTCGCGATCCTCGTCACGGAATCGAGCCCGGCGCTCCTGCGCAGGCTCGTGGACACGACCTTCGTCATCGAGCGCGGCGAGATCTCGGCCGCATGAGCGCCGGATGGGACAGGTCGGCGGCGCACGGCAGGGGGAGAGCGGAACCATGAGGCTCGACGGGAAGGTCGCGATCGTCACCGGCGCCGCGAGCGGGTTCGGCGAGGCGATCGCCAGGCGCTTCGCGGACGAGGGCGCGAAGGTCGCGCTGGTGGACCTGCGGGGCGACGCGGCCGAGCGGGTCGCGGCGTCGATCGGCGGGAGCGCCATCGCGCTTCAGGCCGATGTCGGGTTCGCCGCGGACGTGAACCGCGCGGTTGACGAGACCGCAAAACGGCTTGGCCGCCCCGACATCCTCGTCAACAGTGCTGGCACGACTCACAGGAACAAACCTCTGCTCGAGGTCGACGAAAGCGATTTTGACACCGTGTTCCGGGTCAACGTGAAGTCGGTCTTCCTCGGCGTGCGGGCTGTCGCGACGCTGATGCGCGACAAGGGCGGCGGCATCATCCTGAACGTGGGATCCACGGCCGGCATCCGGCCGCGGCCCGGCCTCACCTGGTACAACAGCGCGAAGGGCGCTGTGAACCTCGCCTCGAAGTCGCTCGCCATCGAGCTCGCCCCGTGGAAGATCCGCGTCAACGCGATCTGTCCGGTCGCGGGCGAGACGCCCTTGCTGGCGGCGCTCATGGGCTTGCCGGACACCCCCGAAAACCGGGCCAAATACATCGCCTCCATCCCGCTCGGCCGCTTGTGCCGGGCAAGCGACGTCGCCAACGCCGCCCTCTACCTAGCGTCCGAGGAAGCGGAATTCATCACTGGCGTCGAGCTCCCGATCGACGGTGGGCGAACCGCATAGGGTCGGCAAATCATAGTTCGAGGCGGATGCCCGATTGCTCAGAATCCGTCCCGGAACTCATGGCGAGCGCGCCAAGCGTCTGACGAGGATCATGACGGAGACGGCGTAGAGGAAGGCTCGGGCGGAGGGGAGTGTCGCTTCGGGATCCTTCCAGAGGCGCCGGTTGCGGCTGGTCCAGGCAAAGAAGCCTTTCGGGACGGGCTCTTAGGACCATCACCGTCTCGAGATAGCAGGACACCGGCACGGACGCGTCGTTGCACCGGCTTACCAGGTCGGCGAGAGCAGGGCCGTCGCTCTCCGGCGTCAGGATGGCGACGATGACCGAGGAGTCGAGGACGATCACCTCGGCAGGCCGTCGTCGTCGTACATCCCGTCCTCGATCCGCTTCGATGCGGCGAGCTGCTCTCCCGTGGGTGGAGGACGATCGCCGATATGCCCCCGCCACCAGGCCATCCGCCGCGCGGCCTCCTCCTCGCTGACGCGCCCGGTCTCGGGCTGCTCCGCGTCCACGAGCCGGGCGATCACGGCCGACGAGCCTTCGCCCGTGCGGCGGCCGATGGCCCTGATCTTCTCCTCGACGGCCTTGTTCCTGAGCGTGATCGCCACGTGACGGCTCCGCGGGGAAGCATATGCTTTCCCGTCCGGACCGTGCAGGGGGGCATCGCGTTGTCAACCCGGGCGCGAAGGTTCACAAACGGCCATGTCACGGCGCCTCCGGGAAGGCGCGAGCCGCTTGGGAGCGAGACGCATGGCCGAACGCCCGCGCAGGATGACGCCGGAGAATCTACGCTCGGCGCAGTGGTTCAGTAATCCGGACAATCCGGGAATGACTGCGCTTTACCTCGAGCGGTATCTTAATTTCGGGCTGACGGCGGGCGAGCTGCGGTCGGGCAAGCCGCTGATCGGCATCGCGCAGACGGGCTCCGACCTCTCGCCCTGCAACCGCCACCATCTCGAACTGGCGAAGCGCGTGCGCGACGGGGTCACGGCGGCAGGGGGCGTCGCGTTCGAGTTCCCGTGCCACCCGATCCAGGAGACCGGCAAGCGGCCGACGGCGGCGCTCGACCGCAACCTCGCCTACCTGTCGCTGGTGGAGGTGCTGTACGGCTACCCTCTCGACGGCGTCGTGCTGCTGACCGGCTGCGACAAGACCATGCCGGCCTGCCTGATGGCGGCCGCGACGGTCAACATCCCGGCGATCTCGCTGAACGTCGGCCCCATGCTCAACGGGTATTGGCAAAAGGAGCTGTCCGGCTCCGGCACCATCGTCTGGAAGGCGCGCGAGCGCCACGCCAAGGGCGACATCGACTTCCAGCAATTCATGGACATCGTGGGCTCCTCCGCGCCCTCGACAGGCCATTGCAACACGATGGGCACGGCCTCCACCATGAACGCGCTGGCGGAGGCGCTCGGCATGAGCCTGCCGGGCTCGTCCGCCATCCCGGCGCCGTACCGGGAGCGTGGCCAGGCGGCCTACGAGACGGGGCGGCGGGTCGTCGACATGGTGTGGGAGGACCTGAAGCCCTCCGACATCCTGACCCGGGAGGCGTTCGAGAACGCGATCGTGGCGAATGCCGCGATCGGCGGCTCGACCAACGCTCCGATCCACATCAACGCCATCGCCAAGCATATCGGCGTGCCGCTCGACAACGACGATTGGGAGCGGATCGGCTTCGCCATCCCGCTCCTCCTCGACATGCAGCCGGCCGGCCGGTGGCTGGGCGAGGAATACCACCGGGCGGGCGGCCTCCCGGCCGTGATCGCCGAGCTGATCGAGGCCGGCCGGATCCACGAGGGCGCGCTCACCGTCAACGGCCGGACGATCGGCGAGAATTGCCGCGGCCGGCAGAGCTGGAACCGCGAGGTCGTGAGACCCTATGGCGAGCCGCTGATGGAGAAGGCGGGCTTCCTGAACCTCAAGGGCACGATGTTCGACTCCGCCATCATGAAGACGGCCGTCATCTCCCCCGAGTTCCAGGAGCGCTATCTCAGCAATCCGGACGACCCGAACGCCTTCGAGGGGCCGGTGGTCGTCTTCGACGGGCCGGAGGATTACCACCATCGCATCGACGACCCGGCCCTCGGGATCGACGAGACCACCATCCTGATCATGCGGGGCGCGGGCCCGATCGGCTATCCGGGCTCGGCGGAGGTGGTGAACATGCAGCCGCCCGGCGCCCTCCTGAAGCGGGGCGTCACCTCGCTCCCCTGCATCGGCGACGGCCGCCAATCCGGCACCTCCGGCACGCCCTCCATCCTCAACGCCTCCCCCGAAGCGGCCGCGTCCGGCGGATTGGCCCTCCTGCAGACGGGCGACCGCATCCGGATCGACGCCCGCGCCCGTCGCATGGACCTCCTGATCGATGCTGAGGAATTTGCTGCGCGGCGGCGGGCCTGGCAGCCGCCACGGCCTCGGCATCGTGCTGGCGCGCTCGCCAAATACGCGAACCCGACCGTCGCGGTGCGCATCGCCGCCCCAACGGCATCCTGCTGTCGCCGGACGAACTGGCTGCCCGCCGGGCCGACCTCGCCTCACGCGGCGGCTACGCCTACCCGGCCTCCCAGACGCCCTGGCAGGAGCTCTACCGGCAGAACGTCGCCCAGCTCAACGAGGGCATGGTGCTGAAGGGCGCCGTGAAGTTCCAGAAGGTGGCACAGACGTTCGGGGTGCCGAGGGACAATCATTGATTGAGGAGCCTAGTATGCCAACCCTCGAGTGCAACGTCATGGCCGGGCTCGGCCCGGCCATCCACGCCGGCCCGCGGCCGTGACGTCGGAGGCGGAGCGCGCGGCAGCGTCCCTCGTGGATGGCCGGGGCGGGGCCGGCCCTGGC
>CALMTJ010000262.1 GCA_937872715.1 uncultured Methylobacteriaceae bacterium | reverse complement strand
GGCAGGGTCTGCGGCTCGCCCGGGATGTTCTACACGAAGGTGATGGTGGCGCCGAACTCGCCCTTCTTTTTTTTTAATGATAGGTCGTCCCCGGCGATCTTGACTGTCAGTATCTGCGGCAGCGTCACGGTCCCGAAGGTGAGGAAGGGGCCGGCGCCGAGCGTCCCGGCCGCGTCCTCCAGCCGGTAGTCGACGGCCTCGATCGAGAGCCGCATGGCGCGCACGAGGAGCGGGAACCCCATCACCGCGCAGGCGAGCGCCGCGCCCGTCCAGCGAAAGGACAGCACGACCCCGAAATGCTCGGCCAGGAAGGCGCCGACAGGGCCGCGCCGCCCGAACCAGACGAGCAGGAGGTAGCCGGTGACGACCGGAGGCAGGATGAGCGGCAGATGGACCAGGGTGTCGAGCGCGGCATGGCCCGGGAAGCGCTTGCGGGCGAGGAGCCAGGCGACGGCGAGCCCCGGCAGGAGGCTCGCGGCGGTGGCGGTCGAGGCGACGAGGAGGCTGAGGCGGAGGGCCGTCCATTCCTCAGGACGGAGCCACCATTCTGTCATCGCGACGTCAGGAGCCGCTCGCGGGGCGGTTCAGCACCGTGAAGCCCTGGCGCTCGAAGGCGGCCCGGCCGGCCGGCCCGCGGCGATAGGCCAGGAAGGCGCCCGCCTCGGCATTCGCCGCGTCCTTCGTCACGGCGACCGGGTAGATGATCGGCGGATGGCTGTCGGCCGGGAACGTCCCGACCACCTTCACGCTGGGGTCGGCGGCCGCGTCCGTGGCGTAGACGATCCCGAGCGGGGCCTCGCCGCGCGACACGAGCAGCAGCGCCGCCCGGACGCTGTCCGCCTGGGCGACCTTGTCCTTCACGCCCTCCCAGGCGCCGAGCTTCTCGAGCGCCGCCCTCCCGTACTTCCCGGCCGGCACGGCATCGACGTTGCCCATCGCGAGCCGTCCCGAACCGAGCGCCGCCGCGAGGTCGAAGCCAGGGGCCGCCCGGACGGAGACGGCCGAATCCTTCGGGGCGACGAGAACGATCGCGTTGGCCAGGAGATTGACGCGCGTCTCGGGCCGGACCAGACCCTTGCCGGCGAGGTAATCCATCCAGTCGAGGTCGGCCGAGAAGAAGATGTCGGCCGGAGCGCCCTGCTCGATCTGCTTGGCGAGCGTGTTGGAGGCCGCGAGCGAGACCTTCACGGGAGCCTTGCCGTCCCTGACCCAGGCGGCCGCGACGTCGTCCATCGCGTTCTTCAGGCTCGCGGCCGCGAACACCGTCGGGCCCGTGCCCTGGCTGAAGGCCGGCGGACCCGACAGCAGCGCCAGCACGAATGCCCCCGCGGCCCCGAACGCCCCACGTCTACCGATCGACATCCACCGCTCCCGAGCTTCCGGCGTCATATCCGTTCGGCTATAACGCAAGGGCGGGACGGTGCCCAGCGCAAGGTGGAGGCGAGATGGCGTTGCGGATGCTCGGCGGAACGGCCGGCCGGTGTGCCGGCTTCCTTGTCGCGGCGGCGCTGCTGACCTCTGCCGCGGCCGCGGCGGAAGACGGATGCGACCGCTTCGCATGGGATCTCGCGACGGAGCGCAGCCTGATCGCCTCCGCGCCGTCCGGCGTCCCTTCGGACACTGCGCCGCCATTCGCCTTCAAGCTGCCCATGGACAAGGACGCGGCGCTTCCCCGGCCTGCCGGGAAGCCGAGGCAATCCTCCCTGTATGCCGGACACGTGACCGTGCGGATCGCCGAAGCCGGCCTGTACCGCGTCACGCTCTCCGGCGAGGGGTGGATCGACGCTGTCCAGGGCGATGCGGAGCGGAAATCGGAGGCGTTCAGCGGCGCTCACGGCTGCCCGGGCCTGCGCAAGAGCGTGAAGTTCCGCCTCGATGCCGGCCCGCTCCTGATCCAGGTCAGCAACTCCGCCGACCCAGCGATAACGGTTGCGGTGACGCCCGACCGCTGAGCCGCCCGCGCCGGGCCGCTCCGGAGCCGAGGACCGGGTCGGGTCTGCTACAGCACCCGCAGCGCGGCCGGCAG
>CALMTJ010000261.1:12232-12533 GCA_937872715.1 uncultured Methylobacteriaceae bacterium | reverse complement strand
ATCGGCCCGCCGGTAGGCGAGCACGGCCTCCCGCACGGCCGTCACCTCCGGCGCGCCGGGATCGGCCAGGATCACGGGCGGGGGCGCGGGGGCGGCCGGGCTCCGCGACGGGGGAGCCGGGACGATCGCGAGTCCGGCCTCGAGGGAGGCGAGGAGGATCGCGCCCGGCGGGTCGACCGGGCCGACGGCCTCCAGGATGACGCTCGTCTCGTCGCCGGCCGCGCGGAGGTGGGAGGTGAGCGCCCCGCCCGCGTAGGCGAGGAGCGCGCAGGTCGGGAAGGCGGCGGGGCGGGGCATGTAT
>CALMTJ010000261.1:10536-12222 GCA_937872715.1 uncultured Methylobacteriaceae bacterium | reverse complement strand
GTTGACGAAGCCTTGCCGAGCCGGTCTCGCCCCGTTTGCGCCGGCCGGTCCGGCCGCCTATGTCAGGAGAACGCCGCAGGCCGGAGGGGAGGGAAACACGATGTCGGCGACCGCTTTCAGGGGATCGCTCACGGCCCTCGTGACCCCTTTCCGGGACGGCGCGGTCGACGAAGCGACGTTCCGGGCGCTGGTGTCGTGGCAGATCGAGAGCGGGACGGCGGGCCTCGTCCCGGTCGGGACGACGGGCGAGAGCCCGACCCTGACCCATGCCGAGCACAAGCGCGTGGTCGTGACCCCCTATTACAACAAGCCCACTCAAGAGGGGCTCTTCCGGCACTTCCAGGCCGTGAACGAAGCGGTCGGCATCCCGATCATCATCTACAACATCCCGCCCCGGTCCGTGATCGACATGTCGGTCGACACGATGGCGCGCCTCTACGAGCTCGCGAACATCGCCGGCGTGAAGGACGCGACCGCGAACCTCGCCCGCGTATCCCAGCAGCGGCGTGCGCTGGGGCCCGACTTCATCCAGCTTTCGGGCGAGGATATGACGGCGCTCGCCTATAATGCGGCGGGCGGGCACGGCTGCATCTCGGTCGTGTCGAACGTGGCGCCGGCGCTCTGCGCCGAGCTCCAGGAGACCTCGCTCGCGGGGGATTACCGGGCCGCGCTCAAGGTGCAGGACCGGCTCGTCCCCCTGCACGACGCCATCTTCGCCGAGCCCGGCCTCGCGGGCGCCAAATGCGGGCTCGCGCTGCTCGGGCGCGGCGGCGAGGAGATCAGGTTGCCCATGCTGCCGGTGACGCCGCCGACCCGCGCGCTCATCCGGTCGGCCATGGTCCATGCCGGGCTCCTGAACGCCTGACGATGCCGAAGGAGCCCGAGACGAGGCCGTTCCGGGTGGTCGCCGACAACCGGTCGGCCCGTTACCATTACGAGATCCTCGACACGGTGGAGGCCGGGCTGTCGCTGGTCGGCACGGAGGTGAAGTCGCTCCGGGCCAACAAGGCGACGATCGGGGAGGCCTATGCCGGCCCGTCCGGCAACGAGATCTTCCTGTTCAACGCCAACATCCCGGAATACCTCCAGGCGAACCGCTTCAACCACGAGCCGCGCCGGCCGCGCCGGCTGCTGCTGCAGAAGCGGCAGATCGACAAGTTCATCGGCGCCACGCAGCGCGAGGGCTTCACGCTCGTGCCGCTGAAGCTCTACTTCAACGAGAAGGGCCGGGCGAAGCTCGAGCTCGGCCTCGGCCGCGGCAAGAAGCTGCACGACAAGCGCGAGAGCGAGAAGAAGCGCGACTGGGACCGGGAGCGCGCCCGGGTGATGCGGGACAGGGGCTGACGCGTCGCGGACGGTGCTGCGGCAGATTACTCATCGCGATCATAAGATGGTAACCATAACGACGAGCGGGCCTCGAATAGGACCGGCGGACCCGCGGGGCGGCGGGACGTCTCCGGTCGGGCGTGCGTGAGCAGGACGCGAGCCGTGCAGCAGGGTCAGGACGACGACGGCAGGGTGGACATCGACCGCTCGGGAGCGGTCGTGGCGGCCGATCCCGTCCTCATGCTCACCGCGCCGATCCCGGCGACCGCGAAGGTGCTGGAGCGGGCGAAGCGCGACCTCGACGACATGGATCTCATCGAGATCAACGAGGCGTTCGCGAGCGTGGTCCTGGCGTGGGAA
>CALMTJ010000261.1:2868-10526 GCA_937872715.1 uncultured Methylobacteriaceae bacterium | reverse complement strand
CGCGATCCTGGGGGGTGACGGCGATCCCGTCGGGCGCGACTTCTTCCGCGACGTGATGCCGGCGGCCTCCGTGCCGGCCTTCCGGGGCCGCGTCCTCGAAGGCCTCCGGCGCGGCTCGCTGGACGAGAGGTTCCGGTTCGTGGTCGGACGGGATGCGGGCTCGGCCGAGCTCCGCGTCGCCCTCGCCCTCGATGCGGGATCGCAGACCGTGCGGGTGACGCTCGGCGAGGAGAGGGTGCATCCGCCGAGCCGCCAGCGGGAAGCGGTGCTGGTCGTCGATCAGCGCAGCCGGGCCGAGGCCGTCGACCCAGCGATCTGCGAGCGCGAGCCGATCCACATCCCGGGCAACATCCAGGCGCAAGGGTACCTCCTCGCGGCCGATATCGGACGGCTGACGGTGACGGTCGCGAGCGAGAACATCTCCGAGCTGTTAGGCCGCCCGGCCGGCGAGATCCTGGGGATGTCCGTGCTCGACCTCCTGCCCAAGGAGGCGGTCTCGGCCGGGCTTCGGGCCGGCCCGGGCGACGAGGCCGGCAACACGGCCCCGCCGCTCCGGCGGGCGCTGGCCTTCGGCGAACCGCCGCGGCCCTTCGACGTCATGCTGCACGTGACCGGCGACACGCTGATCGTCGAGTTCGAGGCCGTGCCGTACCGGGGCGAGGATTTCGGCGCCGCCCGCCATTCCGGCACGGCGGAGGCCGTCCAGCGCCTCCGGCTGCAATCGGATCTTGCCACGCTCGCGGACGATGCGGCCCTGATCCTGCGCCGCATGACCGGATTCGAACGCGTGCTGATCTACCGGTTCGACGACGAGTGGAACGGCGAGGCGGTGGCCGAATCGGTCTCGGCCGATTGGGGCGAGGAGCTGGTCGGGCTCCGGTTCCCGGCGAGCGACATCCCCCGGCAGGCGCGCGAGCTCTACACACGCTCCCCGAACCGCTACGTCGTCGACCGGGACGCGGCCCCCGTCCCACTGGTCTCCGCGCCCGCCTTCAGCAACGGTCCGCTCGACCTCAGCCGCGCCCTGTTCCGCAGCGTCTCTCCCGTACATGTCGAGTACCAGCGCAACCTCGGCGTCAACGGGTCCATGTCCGTCGCGATCATGATCGAGGGCCGGCTCTGGGGCCTCGTCATCGGCCACCATCGGCGCCCTCACTACGTCGCGCCCGAGACCCGGGACGCGGTGAACGTCGTCACCAGCGCGCTGGCGCTCCGCATCCACGATCTCGCGACGGCCGAGGCGGCCCGGGAGCAGCAGACCTTCCTGACCGTCCAGGTCGGGCTGCTCGGCCAGATGGCCCGCGAGGACGATTACGTGACGGCGCTCACGGCCGGACCCTACCGGCTCGTCGACCTCTTCGGCGCGACGGGAGCCGCCATCGTCCGGGGAGAGCACATCACCGCCATCGGACGGGCACCCGCGATCCCCGACATCGCGGCGGTCGCCGGATGGATGCGGACGATGCGTCCGGCCGACGGGAGCGCCGTCGCGTTGGACAATCTCGGCGCCGCCTTCCCGCGGGGCCGGGACCTGGCCGGCCTCGCGGGCGGCGCCCTCGCGGCCTTCGTCGGCCGGGAGGGGGACGACCTTCTGCTCTGGTTCCGTCCCGAAGTGACGTCGACCGTCGTGTGGAGCGGAGATCCCCGCAAGAGCGTCGTCGTCGACACCCGCTCCTCGGCCGTCCTCCCGCGCCGCTCCTTCGAGCGCTGGGTCGAGGAGCGGCGCGGGTCCAGCCGGCCCTGGAGCGCCTCGACCGTCAGGATCGCGAGCGATCTGGCGCGGGCCGTCGACGACGTCGCGCTCAGGCAGTCGCGCCGCGTCCAGGTCCTGAGCGAGGGCCAGGACCAGCTCCGGGCCGCCATCGCCGAGAAGGATGCGCTGCTGGAGCAGAAGGACCTGCTCAGCCGCGAGATCGACCATCGGGTGAAGAACAGCCTCCAGATCGTGTCTTCCTTCCTGTCCATGCAGAGCCGCAACGTCCGCGACCCCGACGCCAAGGCGGCCTTCGCCGAGACATATGCCCGGGTCATGAGCGTGGCTCGCGTGCACGACAGCCTCTACCAGTCGGACAACGTGACGGAGGTGGATCTCGGGCACACGATCGAGGCGCTCACGCGCGACCTGTCCAGCATCGCGGGCGAGACGCGGGAGGTGGAGCTCACGGCGGAGCGCGGCATGATGGTGCCGTACCGCAAGGCGGTGGCCCTCTGCCTGATCGCGACGGAGCTCGTCACCAACGCCCTGAAACACGCCTACGCGGCCGACGCGCCCGGAAGCGTCGAGATCCAGGTCAAGCGCCACGACACGGACGGCGTCCAGATGCGCGTCTGCGACCAGGGAGACGGGTTGCCGGCCGATTGGTCGAGCCGCCCGAAGCGCGGGCTCGGCATGCAGCTCGTGCGCGCCATGCTGCAGCAGATCGACGGCAGCTTGGAGGTCAGCTCGGCCAGCGGCTCCTGCTTCACCGTGACCTGTTGAGGAGAGGCGTCAGGCCGGAGCCCGGCGGGCGATCTCCGTCTCGAGCCGCTCGAGCGCGGCGTCGTTCACCTGGAGGGTGCGGAGGATGCGGACGGTGCGCTCGAAATAGTCGAGGCAGCTGCCGAGCTCGCCCGAGGCCGCCATGATGCGGTCGGCGGTCGCGGCGTCGGTCAGCTTGCCGGAATAGCGGGCATGCGCCTGGTTCACGACGAAGGTCACAGCCCGGACCGGCCCTTCATCCGTGACGAGGTTCACCCAGCGGGCCAGGTAGGCGCCGGACAGCATCTCCCGGCGCCAGACGAGCAGCAGCTCGTCCCGGACCTCGGCCGCGGCGATCCGGAACGCGATGCCCCGGCAGGTGCCGCCGCGGTCGAGCGCCAGCATGAGGCCGGGACATTCGGCCGTGCCGCGGCCCCGCGACATCCACAGGCAGAAGCGCCGGTGGTAGCCCCGCACGGTGGCGAGACGCCGCTCGACCAGCCGGAAGGCCGGGTTCCACATGAGCGAGCCGTAGCCGAACACCCAGGCGTCTTGCCCGGCCGCGTGTTCCGCGAGGGCCGCGTCGAGGGAGGCTTCCAGCTCCTCGTCCGACCTGACGGGGAAGTCCGGGGTCGCCCGAGCCCGGATCCTCGCCAGGTGCTCGCCGCTGACGAGGCGCTCGCGGGTGATGACGAACCCGTCCTGCCCCGTGCCGGGGCCGGCATCGGTCAAGGGCGGGCCTCGTCCTCAGGGAACATCAAAGCCATGCAGGGAGATTACCAGACCGGCCCCAGATCTCAACGAGGCCCACTCATATAAAGACATCTTTATATCTTGATTGCCCTGTCGGTCGCTTGCTGCTAGAGCCCGTCCATCCGAACCATCGAAGAGGACGTTCCGGTCATGTCGCAGGCGCTGAGGGCTGTTGAGAAGACGGGCGATTACATCGTCGCCGATATCGGGCTCGCCGGGTGGGGCCGCAAGGAGCTCTCCATCGCGGAGACGGAGATGCCGGGCCTCATGTCGGTGCGGGCCGAATACGGACCGACCCAGCCGCTGAAGGGCGCCCGCATCGCCGGCTCCCTCCACATGACGATCCAGACGGGCGTGCTCATCGAGACGCTGAAGGCGCTCGGCGCCGATATCCGCTGGGTATCCTGCAACATCTACTCGACCCAGGAACACGCCGCGGCCGCCCACGCGGCCGCCCGGATACCGGTCTTAGCCCTGAAGGGCGAGAGCCTGACCGATTACTGGGACTACACCCGCAAGCTGTTCGAGTGGTCGGATGGCGGCATGCCGAACATGATCCTGGACGACGGGGGCGACGCCACGCTCTTCGTCCATCTCGGGCTGCGGGCCGAGAAGGGCGACACCGCCTTCCTGGACAAGCCGGACTCGGAGGAGGAGGAGATCCTGTTCGCGCTCCTCAAGAAGACGCTCGCCGAGAAGCCGAAGGGCTGGTTCGCCGAACTCGCCGCCTCGATCAAGGGCGTCTCGGAGGAGACCACGACGGGCGTGCACCGCCTCTACATCATGGAGAAGGAGGGCAGGCTCCTGTTCCCGGCGATCAACGTCAACGACGCCGTGACCAAGTCGAAGTTCGACAATCTCTACGGCTGCCGCGAATCGCTCGTGGACGGCATCCGGCGCGGCACGGACGTCATGATGGCCGGCAAGGTCGCGATGGTGGCGGGCTTCGGGGACGTCGGCAAGGGCTCGGCCGCGTCGCTCCGCCAGGCCGGCTGCCGTGTGCTGGTGTCGGAGATCGACCCGATCTGCGCGCTTCAGGCCGCCATGGAGGGCTACGAGGTCGTCACCATGGAGGATGCGGCGAAGCGCGCCGACATCTTCGTCACCGCGACCGGCAACAAGGACGTCATCACGGTCGACCACATGCGGGCCATGAAGGACCGGGCGATCGTCTGCAACATCGGCCACTTCGACAACGAGATCCAGGTCGCCGGCCTGAAGAACATGAAGTGGTCGAACATCAAGCCGCAGGTGGACGAGATCGAGTTCCCGGACGGCAAGCGGATGATCCTCCTGTCGGAAGGGCGGCTCGTCAATCTCGGCAACGCGATGGGTCACCCGTCCTTCGTCATGTCGGCGTCCTTCACCAACCAGACGCTGGCCCAGATCGAGCTGTTCACCAATCCCGGCAAGTACGACCGCAAGGTCTATACGCTTCCGAAGCATCTCGACGAGAAGGTGGCGTTCCTCCACCTGGACAAGATCGGCGCGAAGCTGACGAAGCTTCGGCCGGATCAGGCGAGCTACATCGGGGTATCGGAGACGGGTCCGTTCAAGCCCGACCATTACCGCTACTGATCAGCGGCGCCCCGGCGGCTGTTGCTGCGGGGCAACGCTGACTCGGCGTCTGCCGAGGCCGGCCGGAAAGTGAATCCGGCCGGCTTCCGGCGGGAGTCCACGGGCTACTAGACTGCGGTGATTCGTAGCGAGGCCGTCCCGGCCGCGCCACGGTCGGTGCCGGTCGAGAATGAGCCCCCACAACGATCCGAACGCGAGCAGGGCCCGACATGTCGGCAGCTTTGCCGCTCGACGGACAGCCGATCGGCTCCGCCCCCGGTGACATTCGGTGGTTCATGCCCGGCCGGATGGTCGCGAGCGAGAGCGGGCGGGTGGTCATCCGGGCTTCCCTGCTCCCTCGCAGCCATGGCGGCGGCGGGCTCCCCGGCCCGCGCCGCGCCGCTGGACGTGCTCACGGCCGATTTTCTTCCCTCGCTGATGTGGTTCGACCCGCGCTCCGCCGTCGGCTTCTCCATCCTGACCGGGCTCGTGATCTTCTCCGTCACCCTGGCGCTCGGGCATATTCGCGAGCGCCGGGCCTGGGCCGAGCGCGAGCTGGGGCTCGCCGTCGAGCTGCAGGCGCTGCGCGACATCGCCGACCGGATCGGCTTCCTGATCGGCGCCGAGCGCCAGGTGATCGTCGTGGCGGACGGCCCCGGCGGCGCCGTCAGCGTCGAGGGCGATCCCGCCATCCTGCTCGGCGGCGACGATCCCGGACGCCTCCTCGCCTTCGGCACCTGGCTCGTGGCCGCCGACGCGGTCGCGATCGAGGCCGCCTTCGGCCGCCTCAAGGAGCGGGGCGAGGCCGTTCGGCTGGTCGTGCGCTCGCAGGCCGGCTCCTTCGTCGAGGCGGAGGGGCGGGCGGTCGGCGGCCGGGCGCTCCTGCGCCTGCGGGACGTCAGCGGGCTCCAGGCCGACCTTCTCGAAGCGGAACGCGGCGCCGGGGAGGCGCGCGACGCGCTCCGGTCCCTCCGTGCCCTTCTCGGCTCCATCGACCAGCCGGTCTGGCTCCGGGGGCCGGACGGCTGTCTCGTCTACGCCAACCGGGCCTATTGCGAGGCGGTGGAGGCGGTCGACCCCGCCGATGCGATCTCGCGCTCGCTCGAGCTGATGGAGCGGAGCGACCGGGACGAGGCGGCCCGCCGCCGGGCCGGCGGCGACGTGTTCCGGGCTCGGATCGCCGCCATCATGGCGGGTTCGCGGCGCGTCCTCGACATCACGGATGCGCCGCTCGCCGGCGGCAGCGGCGGCATCGCCCAGGACGTGTCCGAGCTGGAAGCGATGCGGCTCGACCTCCAGCGCCAGATGCAGGCGCATGTCCGCACGCTCGACCATTTCCCGACAGCGGTCGCGATGTTCGATGCCGGGCAGCGGCTCGTGTTCCACAACGCCGCCTACCGGTCGCTCTGGGACCTCGACATCGCGTTCCTGGCCTCCCGCCCGACGGACGGGGAGATCCTGGACCGGCTGCGGGGAGCCGGCCGCCTGCCGGAACAGGCCGATTTCCGGAGCTGGAAGGCCGGCCTCCTCGATGCGTACCGGTCGCTCGATGCGCGCGAGACCTGGTGGTACCTCCCGGACCGCCGCACGCTCCGGGTGGTCGCCAACCCGAACCCGCAGGGCGGGCTCACCTACCTGTTCGACGACGTGTCGGACCGCATGCATCTCGAATCCCGCTACAATGCGCTGATCCGGGTGCAGAGCGAGACGCTGAACACGCTGTCGGAGGGCGTGGCGCTGTTCGGCGCCAACGGTCGCCTCCGCCTGTTCAACCGGGCCTTCGCCACCATGTGGCGGCTCGACGAGGCCCGGCTCGGGCAGGAGCCGCACGTCGATTCGGTCGTGGCGATGTGCAGCCCCCTCGCGGCCGCCGAGGGGACCTGGACGGACCTGCGGGCCGCCGTCTCGGGCCTGGAGGATATCCGCCTCCGCCATTCCGGCCGGATGGTGCGGCTGGACGGGTCCGTGCTGGATTGCGCGGCCGAGCCGCTGCCGGACGGGGCGACGCTGCTCACCTTCGTGGACGTGACCGCGAGCGTGGACGTGGAACGCGCGCTCACGGAGCGGAACGAGGCGCTGGAACTCGCGACGCGGCTCCGCAACGACTTCGTTCACCACGTCTCCTACGAGCTGCGCTCGCCGCTCACCAACATCATCGGCTTCGCCGAGCTGCTCGGCGCCGAGACGGTGGGCGAGCTGAACGAGCGCCAGCGCGATTACGCCGGGCACATCGTCCAGTCCTCGGGCGTCCTCCTCGCCATCATCAACGACATCCTGGACCTCGCCTCCATCGACGCCGACACGATCGAACTGGAGCGCGAGCCGGTCGACGTGCGCCGCACGATCGAGGCCGCCGCGACCGGCATCGCGGACCGGCTGGCGGAGGACCGGCTGCAGCTCGTCGTCGACGTGCCGGCCGATATCGGCAGCTTCGAGGGCGACCCGAAGCGCGTCCGGCAGATCCTGTTCAACCTCCTGTCCAACGCGGCCGGGTTCTCGGCGACCGGGCAGACGATCACGGTCTCGGCCCGGCGCGAGCGCGGCGACGTGGTCCTGACCGTGGCCGATCAGGGACGCGGCATCCCGCCGGAGGTGGTGGCGAGGGTCTTCGACCGGTTCACCAGCCACACGCGGGGCAGCGCCCATCGGGGGGTCGGCCTCGGCCTGTCCATCGTCCGCTCCTTCGTCGAGCTGCATGGCGGCCGCGTGGAGTTGTCCTCGGAACCGGGCCGCGGCACGGCCGTGACCTGCTTCTTCCCGGCCGACGGCCGGCCGGCGACGGAGAGCGGCACGGACGCGGTCGGGCGACCGCGCCACCGCCTGGCGGCCGAGTAGGCGGCCGGTGCCGATCGCGTTCAGCAAGACGGCCCGCCCGAGCGCTCGCGCGGAG
>CALMTJ010000261.1:1992-2858 GCA_937872715.1 uncultured Methylobacteriaceae bacterium | reverse complement strand
TGATCGAACACATCACCGGCCGGGCGCCCTCGCGCGACGCCGTCGACGCAGCCGTCAAGGCGAGCTGAGAGAGGATCCCATGCATTTCGACGCAGAATTCTGGGTCGCCCTCGGCTTTGTGGTGTTCATGGGGCTGCTCGCCTATATGGGCGTCCACAGCAAGCTTGCGACCGCGCTCGACGACCGCACCAAGCGCATCGCGGCCGAACTCGCCGGAGGCGACGTGGTGGCGCTTTCGGGGGCCGTCGGCGCCGGTAAGACGACGCTCGCCCGCGCCATCCTGCGCAGCTACCTCGCCGATCCCGACCTCGAGGCGCCGAGCCCGACCTTCACCCTGGTCCAGACCTACGAGGGTCCGGCCGGTTCCGTGGCCCATGCCGACCTCTACCGGATCGGGAGCGGGTCCGAGCTCGCGGAGCTCGGCGTGGAGGAGCTCCTGGCGGAGGCCGCGCTCCTGGTCGAATGGCCGGAGCGGGCCGGCGAGCATCTCACGCCCGTCCGGCTGGACGTTCTCCTCGACGGCGATCCCGCGACCGGCGCCCGCCGGGCCGTGATCTCCGGGGCGGGGCCGCTCGCCTCCCGTTTCCGCCGCGCGCAGGCCCTCGTCGAGCTGATCTCCGGGGCGGGCTGGTCGGACGCGGTCCGGATCCCGATGCAGGGCGACGCCTCGACCCGCGGCTACGAGCGCCTCCGGCGCCGCTCGGGCGAGACCGCGGTCCTGATGATCTCGCCACCCCGGCCGGACGGCCCACCCGTCAGGCGCGGCAGGCCCTACAGCGCCATCGCGCGTCTCGCGGAGAGCGTCCACGCCTTCGCCGCCATGGACCGGGGCCTCGCCGGGCAGGGGTTCAGCGCGCCCGCGATCC
>CALMTJ010000261.1:0-1982 GCA_937872715.1 uncultured Methylobacteriaceae bacterium | reverse complement strand
GTGCAGCACGAACGGCCGGACGAGGGGAACGCGCTCCTCCTCGAGGATTTCGGCCGGGAGCCCGTGGTGGACGGGAATGGCCCGATCCCCGAGCGCTACGGGGAGGCGACGCGGCTCCTCGCCCAGCTGCACGGCCGCACCCTGCCGGCGACGCTGCCGGTCGCGGGCGAGGAGAGCTACGCGATCCCGCCCTATGACGGCGAGGCCCTCCTGATCGAGGTCGAGCTCCTGCTCGACTGGTACCTGCCGCACGTGGTCGGCACCCGCCCGTCCGGGTCGGTCAGGTCCGAGTTCGGACATATCTGGCGCGACATCCTGGCCGGGCCGATCGCCGGCCCGCAGACCTGGACGCTCCGCGACTACCATTCGCCCAACCTGATCTGGCTGCCGGAGCGGGAGGGCATCCGGCGCGTCGGCGTACTGGGTTTACCGGCCCCCGTGCTAGGCCCCCCGGCCTACGACGTGGTGTCGCTCCTGCAGGACGCGCGCGTCGCGGTCCCGGCCGAGCTCGAGCTTCGCCTGCTCGGGATCTACGCCTCCGAGCGGCATGCCGCGGAGCCCGGTTTCGACATGTCGGCCTTCGCGGCTTCCTACGCGATCATGGGAGCGCAGCGGGCGACCAAGATCCTCGGCATCTTCGCCCGGCTCGACCGGCGGGACGGCAAGCCGCACTACCTCGCGCACCTGCCCCGCATCCGCGGCTACCTCGCCCGCAACCTCGCCCATCCGGCGCTCGCGCGGCTCGCGGCCTGGTTCCAGGTCCATGTCGGCGAGCTCGTCCCGCCGGCTCCGCAGCCGCCCGATCCCGCGACCCTGCCGGCGATGGTGCTGGCGGCCGGCCTCGGCAAGCGCATGCGGCCCGTGACGGATTCGCGCCCGAAGCCGCTCGTCGGCGTCGGCGGCCGCACCATGCTGGACCACGCGCTTGGGCGCCTCGCGGATGCCGGCATCCGGCGCGCGGTCGTGAACGTCCATTACCTCCCGGAGATGATCGAGAGCCACGTCGCGGCCCGGCCGGACCCGGCTTGGCGGGACCTCGACGTCGCGATATCCGACGAGCGCGACGCGCTGCTCGAGACGGGCGGCGGCATCAAGCGCGCGCTGCCTCTCCTCGGCCCGGACTTCCTCGTCCTGAACTCGGATTCGCTGTGGGCGGAGGCGGCCGGCACAGCCAACCTGTCCCGGCTCATGGCGGCCTGGAGCCCGGGCGCCATGGACATCCTGCTGCTCCTCGCCCCGCGCGACAGCCTCGGCTACGCGGGTGCGGGCGACTTCTCGGCCGATGACGGGTTCCGGCTCACGCGCCGGTCGCCGGGCGGGACCGCGCCCTTCGTCTATGCCGGCGTCGCGATGATGAAGCGCGGGCTCTTCGACGACACGCCCGAGGGCGCCTTCTCGCTCAACCTCCTGTTCGACCGCGCGGTCGCGTCGGGCCGCCTCTACGGCCTGCCGATCGCGGGCGAATGGCTCCATGTCGGCACGCCGGACGCCATCGCGGCCGCGGAAGCGAGGCTGGCAGCCTTCGGCGGCGCCCGGTAGAACGCGCGGCCTCCAAGGTCGCGGAATCACGTGTCCCCTCACCCATCGCGGGCTGCAATCCTCGTCCGCCCCTCCGGTCGCGCCGCCGCGAGGACGCGTTGACGGCCCCGAACGTCTTCACGATCCCGCCCGGGGCGCCCTTCCTCGACGTGCTGGCGGATGCGCTCCTGTCCGGGCGCCTGGTCGGGGCGCTCGGCCCGGGCGACCTCGCGGACGCGACGATCTACCTGCCGACCCGCCGCGCGGGCCGCGCCTTCGCGGCGGCGCTGGCGCGCCGTGCGGGCCGGAGCCTCCTCCTGCCCCGCATCGTGCCGCTCGGCGAGGCGCTCCTCGGGCGCAGCGCCGGTGACTCCGTGTCCTACGAGACGCCGACCGGTGCCCGCCTCGAGGTGGAGATCACCTCCGTCGAGGGGATCGCGACGCTCCTGGTCCGACTCGACGAC
>CALMTJ010000260.1 GCA_937872715.1 uncultured Methylobacteriaceae bacterium | reverse complement strand
CGTCATCGCCAATGTCAGACCGGGCGACGTCGTGCGTCTCCCGGACGGCGCCTATCACGTGGTGTCCACCTACGGCGAGTCGAACGCCATCATGCGGGTGGACCTCCGGGTCGAGCCCGGCCGCCTCACGGAGGCGACGGTGAACCACCGGGCCGCGACCGTGACCCTGAAGCTCGTGACGTCGGCGGGAGGCGAGGCCTTCGCCGGCACGGCCTTCAGCGTGCTGACGCCCGGCGGCGACGTGATCCGAGAGGCGATCGGCGCCTTCCCGACCGTGACGCTGGCCGAGGGCGATTACGTCGTCATCGCCCGCCATGACGGGCGCGTCTACACGCGCGACTTCAAGGTCGAGAGCGGGCTCGACCGCGACATCGAGATCCTGACGACGGGAGGCTAGGCGGCGTCGGCCGACGGCCCCGTTTCGGCGGTCGCGATCTCCTCGCCCCCTGAGATGCCGAGCAGGGCATCGATGGCCTCGGCCGGAACGGGTCTCGAGAACAGGAAACCCTGGAGCTGGTGGCAGCCGAGCGCCTGCAGGAAGCGGTGCTGCTCCTTCGTCTCGACGCCCTCCGCCGTGACGGTGAGGCCGAGCGCCCGCCCGAGATGCACGATGGAATGGACGAGGATCGCCGATTCGCCCGTGGCCTCCATGCTCTCGAGGAAGGAACGGTCGATCTTGATCTTGTCGAAGGCGAAGCGCCGCAGGTAGATCAGGCTCGAATATCCCGTGCCGAAATCGTCCAGCGCGAGATGAACGCCGAGCGCCCGGAGCTCGATCATGGCGGCTTCCGCCGCGTCGGCATCGGCGACGACCACCCCTTCGGTCAGTTCGAGCTCGAGCCGGGTCGCGTCGAACCCCGTCTCGGCCAGCACCTTGACAATCCTCGCGACGAAGTTCCGGTGGCGGAACTGTATAGGCGAGACGTTGACCGCGACCCGGAGGCCCGGCCAGCGCTGCGCGTCGAGGCAGGCCCGGCGCAGCACCCATTCCCCGAGCGGGATGATGAGGCCGCGCTCCTCGGCCACCGGGATGAAGTCAACCGGGCTGATCATCCCCCGTGTCGGATGGGGCCAGCGCACCAGGGCCTCGAGCCCGACCACGGTGTCGCCATCGGACGAGACGACCGGCTGGTAATGGAGCACGAGCCGGTCGGATTCGATGGCCTGGCGAAGGTCGTCCTCGACGACCTTGCGCATCCTCAACGTCTCGTCCATCCGGCGCTGGAAGATGATCGTCCGGTTCCGGCCCTCGCTCTTCGCGCCGTACAGGGCCGTGTCCGCGAGCTTCATCAGCCCCTCGCGGTCGCGGGCGTGCTCCGGCGCCATCGCGACGCCGATGGACGCCCCGATCGTGACGCTTCCGTGCGTCAGGCAGAAGGGCTCCGTCAGGGCGTCGAGGATCTGCCGGGATAGCTTCTCGACGGCCGAGTGGTTCGAGACGTCGACCTGGATCACCGCGAACTCATCGCCCCCGAACCGGGCCAGCGTGTCGCCTCCGGGCACGATGGTGAGGAGCCGCTCGGCCACGAGCCGGATGAGGTCGTCGCCTGCCTGGTGGCCGTAGGTGTCGTTGACGTCCTTGAAACGGTCGAGGTCGATGAACATGACCGCGAGCCCGCCTCCGCTATCCGACACGCGGCGAAGCTCCCGCTCGAGGCGCTCGTTGAACAACATGCGGTTCGCGAGGCCGGAGAGCGGGTCGCGGCCGAGGAGCTGCTTGGAGACCGCCTCGACCTCGACCAGGGTGGCGGTCGCCCGGCGCAGGTAGAGCCCGATCCCGATGAACAGGACGGAGGTGATGCCGAAGGCTCCCGCCATGAGCGGCCCCACCCGGCGCAGGATGGTCTCGCCCGGGAGGTCCGGCATCCAGGTCATCTCGCCCGCGACAGCGCCCGCGGCGTCGAGGACGGGCAGGCCGCCGGGCTCCGTCTCGGGCTTCGCCTGACCGATGCGGAACCCCTTCAGGTCGTTCACCTGAGCGATGCGCAGCAGCGCCGAATCGTCGAACGCCGTCCAGGCGAGCACCGGCTCCCCGAAGGGCGCCTCTCCGGCCCCGCGCCGGGGCAGGAGGGCGAACACGGCGTAATGCGCCTCGCCGTCGCCGATGGACAGGCCGCTCACGCGGCGCGGCTCCCCGTCGCGCCGGAGCGCGAGATCCGTCGTCAGGCGGGACCAGAAGTCCCGGAACCGCGTCCCGAGCTCCGTCAGGCCGAACGGGTCGGGACCCCCGGCATCTTCCGTGGCCGGCGGCAGGATGCCTTCGGGAGAGGGCAGGATCGCGGCCCCTTCCAGCGACGTCATCCGGCCGGTGGCGCCGTCGACGATCCCCGGCCGGTCGGCGAGTTCGGGGTGCCCGTCCAGGTAGCCGAGGAGGGAGTTGCCGAGGCGGTCGAGCCGCATGGCGATGCCGGCGGCCAGCCGCTCCCGCTGGCTCCGCTGCGCGTCGCGGTCGGCGTCGAGGCTCGTGCGCCACAGCATCGCCGACGCCATCACCATCGTGCCGACGAAGAGGATCCCGACCGGCCACATCAGGCGTGACAGCAGCGCCCCCTGCGAACGCGCCAAGCTCGTACTCAGTCGATGCATCCGTCGGACCAGAAATCCCGGTCCGACATTGCGGAGCAACCCTTTAGAAGCCGTTTCGCTGGGGCGCGCGCCCGGCCGGCAGACGCCCGTAAGGCGGCGTCGGGATGGCCATGTGAGCGGCCCGCAGGGCCGTCGACCAGCGCTCCCGCAGGTCGTGGAAATAGGGCTCGCCGGCCTCGATCCGGTGCACGAGCTCCGTGGCCAGCGCATCCCGCCGCAGGAGCGCGATGTCGATCGGCAGCCCGACGCTGAGGTTGGACCGCATGGTCGAATCCATCGAAATGAGGGCGATCTTCAACGCGTCGTAGAGGGCGGTGCCGTGCGAGACGGCGCGGTCCAGGATGGGTTTCCCGTATTTGTGCTCGCCGATCTGCAGGAAGGGCGCGTCACGGCTGCATTCAATGAAGTTTCCGGCCGAGTAGACCATGTAGAGGCGCATCTTCTCGCCCTTGATCTGGCCGCCGAAGAGGAGCGACACGTCGAAGCGCAGGTCCGCCTCTTCCAGCCCCGGCCCGTCGATGCTGCGGACCCGCCGGATGGCGCGGCCCACGAGCTGCGCCGCCTTGAACATGGTCGGCGCCTGCATGATCGTTTCGGATTCGCCCGTATCCTCGTTCTCCACGCCTTCGTGGAGCATGCTCACCACCGCCTGCGAGACGGACAGGTTGCCGGCCGAGGCGATCGTGAGGACGCGCTCTCCCGGGTTCGAGAAGAGGTGCAGCTTGCGATAGGTTGATATGTTGTCGAGGCCGGCATTGGTGCGGGTGTCGGCGATCACGACGAGGCCGTCCTGGACGAGCACGCCGACGCAATAGGTCATCGCAACTCCTGCCCGGCCCGCGCGGCTCAGCCCTGCCGCTGCCCTTGACCCTGCTGCTGCCGGGCCGGAGGGGTATCGACTCTCAGGCGGACGTCAAGCGTCTCGCGGCCCCCTCCCCGGCGGCTTCCCCGGATGGGCGCCGCCGCCAGGTAGTCGAGCCCGACCGCGACCCGCACATGCGCGTCGGTCGGGCTGATCCCGTTCGCCGGGTCGAAGCCGATCCAGCCGATGCCCGGGACCTTCGCCTCCGCCCAGGCGTGGCCCGCCTCCTGGTCGGACACGCCGTCCGCCCTGTGGAAATAGCCCGACACGTAGCGGGCCGGAATGCCGAGCTGCCGCGCGGCGGACAGGAACACGTGGCTCAGGTCCTGGCACACGCCCCGTCCCATCCGGAAGGCCTCCGCGGCGGTCGTGCCGGAATCGGTCGGGTTCGTGTCGAAGACCATGCGCTCGTTCAGCCCGACGAGGAGCCGATGCAAGGCCGCGAGCGTATCCGTGCCGCAATCCCGCGAGATGGCGGCCGCGAAGCCCCGGATGGCGTCGTCGCTCTCCGTCAGCGGCGTGGCGCGTAGGTAGAAATCGTCCGGCACCCGCTCGAGCGAGCCCCGGACCAGTCCGGCCATGTCGTGCGTCTCGACCTCGCCCGTCACGGTGAGGACGAGGGCCGAGACCGGCTCGTCCGTCTCGAAGGCATGGCAGATGTTGCCGTAGGAATCCTCGCCGGGCCGGAGCCTGCCGTCGGGCTGGGGCTCGACGCGCCAGCTCACGACGTGCTGCCCGTCATGGTCGCGCGGCGTCATGCGGAGGATCTGCAGGACCCCCCGTGCCGGCTTGTCGTACGAGTAGCGCGTCTCGTGGGCTATCCGGATGCGCATGGCGGTTCCATCCGGATCACGACAGGTATTGCTCGGCGATCGCGTGTCCGAGCTTGTTGTTATCGGCGAGGAAGTCCGTAACGAATTCGTGGAGGCCGCCGTCGAAGATCTCGGTGATCTTGGCGGCCGTGAGGCGGCTCTGCATGCCGGCCGCCATGCGCTGGCTCGCGCCCCGGCGGCCGTAATCGTCGGCGATAAGGTCGAGATGCCGGACGAGGATCTCGTAGCAATTGGCGAGCGAGCGCGGCATCTGCCGGTTCAGGATCAGGAGATCCGCCACGAGCCAGGGCTTAATGCTCTCGCGGTAGACCCAGTGGTAGGCGGTGAGCGCCGACACCTCCCGCAGGATGGTCGTCCACTGGAAATAGTCCAGGCTGCCGCCGGGACGCTCCGTCTGTGGCAGGAGGAGGTTGTACTTCACGTCGAGGATGCGGGCCGTGTTGTCCGCCCGCTCCAGCGCGCTGCCGAGCCGCGTGAACCAGAACGCGTCGCTGCGCAGCATGGTGCGGTAGGCCGAGCCGTCGAAGGCGAGGACGACGCGCTTCACCCAATCGAGGAACCGGCTGAACTCCTCCCGGCCCATGCCGTTGTCGAAGTTCTTCAGCTCGAGCCAGGCGCAGTTCAGGTCGTCCCACATCTCCCCCGTCAGCGCCGTGCGGACGGAGCGGGCGTTCTCGCGCGCGGTCTCGATGCAGTTGCGGATGGATGAGGGGTTCGCGGGCGAGAAGGCCAGGAAGTCCCGGACCGTGTCCTCGTTCGCGCTGCCGTAGAGGGAGCGGAAGAGGTCGACGTCCCCGGCCGATTCGAGCGCGCTGTCCCATTCGTTGCGCTCGCCGCTATAGCTCTGCGGCAGCGTCGCGAGCCGGATGGTGGCGTCCAGGATGCGGGCGACGAAATCCGCCCGTTCCGTGTAGCGGGAAAGCCAGAACAGGCTGTCGGCGGTTCGAGAGAGCATGGGGAGGATCGGTCGGGCGGGAGCCGGGATGGTCGGTGGATCGGCGCCGCGAGTCCAGGGCGCCGCCGCCCCGTTCAGCTGTCCAGCACCCAGGTGTCCTTCGTGCCGCCGCCCTGGCTGGAATTCACGACGAGCGAGCCCTCCTTCAGGGCGACGCGTGTCAGCCCGCCCGGGACGATGCGGACCTCACGGGCGCCGGACAGGACGAAGGGCCGCAGATCGACGTGGCGCGGCGCGACCCCCGAGGCGACGAAGGTCGGGCAGGTGGAAAGCGACAGGGTCGGCTGCGCGATGAAGTTGTCCGGCGCGTGTTTCAGCTTGCGGCGGAAATCCTCGATCTCCTGCCGGCTGGCATGCGGCCCGACCAGCATCCCGTAGCCGCCCGACCCGTTCACCTCCTTCACGACGAGGTCGGGGAGATTGGCGAGGACATGGGACAGCGCGCCGGGCTCGCGGCAGCGCCAGGTCGGGACGTTCTCCAGGAGCGGCTCCTCGCCGGTGAAGAAGCGCACGATCTCAGGCATGTAGGTGTAGACGGCCTTGTCGTCCGAGATGCCGGTCCCGACCGCGTTCGCGAGCGTGACGTTCCCCGACCGGTAGGCGTTCATCAGCCCCGGCACCCCGAGCGCGGAATCCGGCCGGAAGACGAGGGGGTCGAGGAAGTCGTCGTCGATGCGGCGGTAGATCACGTCGACGCGGGTCGGGCCCTGGGTCGTCCGCATGAAGACGACGTCGTCCTCGACGAAGAGGTCGCCGGCCTCGACCAGCTCGACGCCGAGCTTGTCGGCCAGGAAGGAATGCTCGTAATAGGCCGAATTGTAGCGCCCGGGCGTCAGTAGCGCGACGACGGGGTCGCGGCCGCCGCCGTCGGGCGCGACCGACCTGAGCGTCTTCAGGAGCGCGTCCGGGTAATCCTCGACGGGCGCCACGCGGTGACCGCTGAACAGCTCCGGGAAGAGCCGCATCATCACCTCCCGGTTCTCCAGCATGTAGGAGACGCCGGAGGGCGTGCGGGCATTGTCTTCCAGGACGTGGAACTTGTTCTCGCCGACCCGGACGACGTCAATCCCGGCGATGTGCACGTAGACGTCGTGGGGGACCTTCACGTCCTTCATCTCGAGCCGGTAATGGGGGTTCCGGTACACGAGGTCGCCCGGCACGATGCCGGCCTTGATGCAGTCCTGCGGGCCGTAGATGTCGGCCAGGAAGGCGTTCAGCGCCCTCACCCGCTGGGTCAATCCCCGCTCGAGGAACGACCATTCGGAACGCGTCAGGACGCGCGGGATGATGTCGAACGGGATGAGGCGCTCGGAGGTTTCGTTGTCGCCGTAGACCGCGAAGGTGATGCCGACCCGGCGGAAGAACAGCTCCGCCTGGCTCCGCCTCGTGTCGAAGAACTCGCCGGGCTTCTCGTCCAGCCAGCGCCGGAGGCTCTCGTAGGCCGACCTCACGGGTGCGGCGCCGTCCGGGGTGCCGTTCATCTCGTCGAACGCTGTCGCGGCCATCGTCCCCCCGTCTCGTTCGGGAGACCCTAGACGCAAGTCGCGTTCCAGCAAAATCGGCGCGGCTGCCCGGGCGGGGTGGCGCCGGCGGCTCGAAGGTGACGCTACATCGTGGCGCCACGGCAGGCCGGCATTGCTTGCGCGGGACCACATTCCGCGCCGATCTCTCAGAGACTGTTCGGAAATCCACCCTCCTCCTCGTCCCGAGGTGCGATCGGAGATCGGCCTCGAAGTACGCATAACGGTCGTGCGTGCCCCCGGATGGCAGTCCGGGGGCGTGCTCGAGGGCTGCCTGCGGCGGCCACCTCAGGGTGAGGAAGGGGTTTTCAGATCAGCCGCATCCCTTTCAGGCTCGCATGGCCCTCGCGGCCGACGATGATGTGGTCGTGCACGGAGATGCCGAGCGGCTTCGCAACCTCGATGATCTGCCGCGTCATGATGATGTCGGCCTGGGACGGCGTCGGGTCGCCGGACGGGTGATTGTGGACCAGGATCACGGCGGTCGCGGCGAGTTCGAGGGCGCGCTTGACCACCTCGCGCGGATAGACCGGCGTGTGGTCCACCGTGCCCCATTGCTGCATCTCGTCCGCGATCACCGCGTTGCGCTTGTCGAGGAAGAGGAGGCGGAACTGCTCGCGCTCGGCGAAGGCCATCGAGCTGCGGCAATATTCGAGCACGGCGTCCCATGACGAGAGGACGGTTCGCTTCGCCACGGCACCGCGGGCGATGCGGCGGCTCGCCGCCTCCACGATCTTCAGGTCGAGCGCGACGCCCTCCCCGACGCCTTCGACCTCCCGCAGGAGGGGCGCCGGCGCGGCCAGCACCTCCGCGAAGGAGCCGAAGCGGCGGATCAGCGCCTTGGCGAGCGGCTTCACGTCCCGGCGCGGGATCGAGCGGAACAGGACGAGCTCGAGCAGCTCGTAATCGGCGAAGGCGTCCCCGCCTCCCTCCCTGAACCGGGTGCGGAGCCGGGCCCGGTGGCCGTCGAGATCGGACGTGTCGTTCGCGTCGGCGCCCATCGCGGACGGCGGGACGGGCTCAGAGCGGCCCGTAGGGCGGCTTGTGGTAGCCTTTGGGCGAGAGCGTGAAGATCTCGACGCCGCTCTCCGTCACCCCGACCGTGTGCTCGAACTGCGCGGACAGCGAGCGGTCGCGGGTCACGGCCGTCCATCCGTCGGACAGGACCTTCACCTGCGGCCGGCCGAGATTGATCATCGGCTCCACCGTGAACAGCATGCCGGCCCGGAGCGGGACGTCGTAGGTCGGCTCGACGTAATGCAGGATGGTCGGCGCGTCGTGGAACACCCGGCCGAGCCCATGGCCGCAGAAATCGCGGACAACGGAGCAGCGCTCGCGCTCCGCATGGCCCTGGATCGCCGCCCCGATGGCGTTGGTGGAGCGGCCGGGCCGGATCGCCTCGACGCCCAGCATCAGGCATTCGTGCGTCACGTCGCAGAGCCGGGCGGCACGCCGCGGCACCTCTCCGACGTAGTACATGCGGCTCGAATCGCCGTGCCAGCCGTCCAGGATCAGCGTCACGTCGATGTTCATGATGTCGCCTTCCCGGAGCGGCTTGTCGTTCGGGATGCCGTGGCAGACGACGTGGTTGATAGAGGTGCAGATCGAGTGGGTGTAGCCCCGGTAGAGGAGGGTCGCCGAGAAGGCGCCGTGGTCGCGGGCGAAGCCGCAGACGACGTCATCCAGCGCCTGCGTGGTCACGCCCGGCCGGACGTGCTCGACGAGGAGGTCGAGGGCCTCGGCCGTGAGCCGGCCCGCCCGCCGCATTCCGGCGAAGGCCGCGGCATCGTGGATCGGGGGCTCGGCCGGCCGGCGTTCGAGCGTGGCGGTGCTGTCGTAGCTCATCGGGGAAGGACGCGCGTCGGAATGAGCATGTAGCGCTCCGGGCTCGCGCCGCAAAGGGGCGCCGTCGAGGGTTGCCGGCCCGCGGGCCGGGTGCGAAGAGCGGGCGGGAGCCGCCCCAGCCCCGGGGCGGCCGCGTTCTCCGGGCAGATGGACCAGGCCGCCTCCTTCGGGATCTACGCGCCGGCGGGCGCCGTGCGCTGGGCCGTGGAGACCACCCGCCGGCTCCCGGATACGTGGCTCGGCCGGAGGCTGACGGTCGTGATCCGTCGCTTGGCCGTCGCCCGCCTGGCCGGCGCGCCCGTCGATGTCGAGGCGCTCGGTGTCCGGATGCGGCTCCTGCCGCAGGGCAACATCTGCGAGAAGCGGATGCTATTCAATCCGCGGACCTTCGACCCGCATGAGCTCGCGCTCCTGTCCCGGCGGGTGGCGGCGGCCGGCGGCCGGCCGTTCACCTTCGTGGATGTCGGCGCGAATGTCGGGGCTTATTCGCTGCACGTCGCCGCCCGGGCGGGGGCATCCGGGCGGGTCTTGGCCATCGAGCCGCAGCCGGACATCTTCGACCGCCTCGTGTTCAACAT
>CALMTJ010000259.1 GCA_937872715.1 uncultured Methylobacteriaceae bacterium | reverse complement strand
GGCGGACCCGATTCCACGGCGCTCCTCGGGATGCTGGCGCGCTACGCGGCGGCCGGGGGGCCGCCGCTCGCCGCCGCCACGATCGATCACGGCCTCCGGCCCGGATCCCGGGACGAGGCCCTGGCGGCGGCCCGGCTCTGCCGATCCCTCGCCGTCCCGCACGCCGTCCTGCCCTGGACGGACAGGCCGCCCGGCCGCGTCTCGCAGGAGCGGGCGCGGGAGGCGCGCTACGGCCTGCTCCGGGCGGAAGCCGGGCGGATCGGGGCCGCCACCCTCGTCACCGCGCATACGCTGGACGACCAGGCCGAGACCCTGCTCATCCGGATCGCGGCCGGATCCGGCCTGTCCGGTCTTGCCGGCATGCGCCGGGAGGCGGACCGGCAGGGGTTGAGACACGTGCGCCCGCTGCTCGGCGTGCCGAAATCCCGGCTCGTCGCGACCTGCCGGGCCAACGGGTGGCCGTTCGTCTCCGACCCGTCGAACGCGGATTCGGCCTTCGCGCGGGCACGCTGGCGCCGGCTCGCGCCCGGTCTCGCGGCCGAAGGACTGGACGCGGGACGCCTCGGCGTGCTCGCGACCCGGCTCGCCCGCGCGGACGATGCGCTGGCAACGCAGGCGGAGGCCGCCTTCGCCCGCCTGTCGGCGGCGGGGCCGGACGGCGCGGTCGCGCTGGATGGCCGCGCTCTGGCGGCGGAACCGGACGAGATCGCTCTCCGCATCCTCGCCCGTGCCGTGGCGGGCGAGCGGGTGCGGCTCGAACGGCTGGAAACGTGCCTCGCGGCCCTCCTCGCCGCCATCGCGGCGGGCGCTTCCCTGCGCCGCACGATCGCCGGCCGTCTCGTCTCGCTCGACCGCGGCGGCATCGTGACCGTCTCGCCCGAGCCGCCCCGGCGCCGCGGACGGGAAAGGCGGTAACCGTGCCCGCCGTCAGCGCGCCGCATTCCCTTGGCATCCACAGATGGCGTGCCTAAGTTAACCGGCGAACGCGGGACCGATCTCTCCTGCGGCCTGCTACGGTGGTCGACCCGCTCAGATGAACCCGAACTTCCGCAATTTCGCCCTCTGGGTGATCATCTTCCTGCTCGTGCTCGCTCTGGTGACGCTGTTCCAGAACCCGGGCCATCGGGGAGGCGGCGGAGACATCGCCTACAGCCAGCTCCTGTCCGACGCCGATAACGGGCGCGTCACGAACGTCGTGATCTCCGGGCAGGAGATCTCCGGCACCTATTCGGACGGCCGCACCTTCACCACCTACGCGCCGTTCGATCCCGGCCTCGTGAGCAAGCTCGCCCAGAAGGGCGTGCAGATCACGGCCCGTCCGGCCGGTGATTCCACCCCCTGGTTCATCGCGCTTCTCGTGAACTGGCTGCCGATCCTCGTCTTCATCGGCGCCTGGATCTTCCTGTCGCGGCAGATGCAGTCCGGCGCGGGCCGCGCCATGGGCTTCGGCAAGTCGAAGGCGAAGCTGCTGACGGAGGCGCATGGCCGCGTCACCTTCGAGGACGTGGCGGGCGTCGACGAGGCCAAGGACGACCTGCAGGAGATCGTCGAGTTCCTGCGCGACCCGCAGAAGTTCCAGCGCCTCGGCGGCCGCATCCCGCGGGGCTGCCTCCTGGTCGGGCCGCCCGGCACGGGCAAGACGCTCATCGCCCGCGCCGTCGCGGGCGAGGCCAACGTGCCGTTCTTCACCATCTCCGGCTCCGATTTCGTCGAGATGTTCGTGGGCGTCGGCGCGAGCCGCGTGCGCGACATGTTCGACCAGGCGAAGAAGAACGCGCCCTGCATCATCTTCATCGACGAGATCGACGCGGTCGGCCGCCATCGCGGCGCCGGCCTCGGCGGCGGCAACGACGAGCGCGAGCAGACCCTGAACCAGCTCCTCGTCGAGATGGACGGGTTCGAGGCGAACGAGGGCATCATCATCATCGCGGCCACCAACCGGCCGGACGTGCTCGACCCCGCGCTGCTGCGCCCCGGCCGTTTCGACCGGCAGATCGTGGTTCCGAACCCGGACGTGGTCGGCCGCGAGAAGATCCTGCGCGTCCATGTCCGCAAGGTGCCCCTCGCGCCGGATGTCGACCTGCGCACTGTCGCGCGGGGCACGCCGGGCTTCTCCGGCGCCGACCTCATGAATCTCGTGAACGAATCGGCCCTGCTGGCGGCGCGTCGCGGCAAGCGCATCGTCACCATGCACGAGTTCGAGGACGCGAAGGACAAGGTCATGATGGGCGCCGAGCGGCGCACCCTCGTCATGACGGATGACGAGAAGCGGCTCACCGCCTATCACGAGGCGGGCCACGCGGTGGTGGCGCTCGCCGTCCCGGCGACGGACCCCGTCCACAAGGCGACCATCATCCCGCGCGGCCGTGCGCTCGGCATGGTCATGCAGCTGCCCGAGCGCGACAAGCTGTCGATGTCCTTCGAGCAGATGACGTCCCGTCTCGCCATCATGATGGGCGGCCGCATCGCCGAGGAGATGACGTTCGGGCACGACAAGGTGACCTCCGGGGCCCAGTCGGACATCGATCAGGCCACCCGTCTCGCCCGCATGATGGTGACGCGCTGGGGCTTCTCGCCCGAGCTCGGCACGGTCGCCTATGGCGAGAACAACGACGAGGTCTTCCTGGGCATGCAGGTGAACCGCCAGCAGAACGTCTCGGAGGCAACCGCCCAGAAGATCGATTCGGAAGTCCGCCGGCTGGTCGAGGGCGGGCTCGAGGATGCGCGCCGCATCCTGACGGAGCGGTCGGACCAGCTCGAGAGCCTGGCCCAGGGGCTCCTCGAATACGAGACGCTGTCCGGAGACGAGATCCGCGACCTGCTCGACGGCAAGCCGCCCGTCCGGGAT
>CALMTJ010000258.1 GCA_937872715.1 uncultured Methylobacteriaceae bacterium | reverse complement strand
CGGGCTGGTCGTCGCCCTCCCGCTCGCGGCCGCCCTCGCCGCGACGTTGGCGACGGGATGGGACGTTCCGGTGCTCCGCGGCTTCAACTACCGGGGCGGCTTCGTGCTGGTGCCCGAATTCGTGGCCCTGTTCGCGGCGCTCTCCACCTACACGGCGGCGTTCGTCGCCGAGATCGTGCGGGCCGGGATCCTCGCGGTTCCGAAAGGCCAGATCGAGGCCGCCGGGGCGGTGGGGCTCACGCCCGGGCAGACGCTGCGGCTCGTCACGGTCCCGCAGGCGCTCCGCATCATGGTGCCGCCGATGACGAGTCAGTACTTGAACGTGGTCAAGAACTCGTCCTTCGGGGCGGCGATCGCCTATCCGGACGTCGTCGGCGTGTTCATGGGCTCGGCCCTGAACAATACCGGTCAGGCGATCGAGATCATCGCCATCACCCTCGCCCTGTACCTGGCCATCGGCCTCGCCGTCTCCGCCTTCATGAACTGGTACAATGCCCGCATCGCCCTGGTGACGCGGTGAGGGGCCGGGCGAGCCAGGGCCTGGTGCCGCTCGGCGCGGCCTCGGCCGAGATCGCCTCGGACGGCCGCCTGTCGGTGCTGCCGACAGGCCCGGGACGCGGCCTCGTCGCCGGGACCCGAGGTCCGGCCGGCCTCCGGACCGCCTTGTTCGGCACGCCGGGGAACGCCGCCGTGACGCTTCTCGTGGCGGCGCTCCTCGCCTGGGCGGCCGTGCCGCTCCTGCACTGGCTCGTGCTGGACGCGACCTTCAGGGGCGCGACCCGGGAGGATTGCACGGGAGGCGGCGCGTGCTGGGTCTTCGTCCGCGCGCGGTTCGGCCAGTTCATGTACGGGTTCTACCCGCCCGATGCGCGCTGGCGGGCCGATCTCGCCGGCATCGTGCTCCTGTCCGCGGCCGCGCTGCTCTTCGGAACGCCGCGCTTTCCCTGGAAGCCGGCCCTCGTCGTCGCGGCGGCCGTCGTCCTGCCACCGCTCGGGATCTGGCTCCTCCATGGCGGCTTCGGCCTCCGGGTCGTCGAGACGCGGGATTGGGGCGGCCTCACCCTGACCGTTTTCCTGTCCGTCTACGCCGCCCTCATCGCCGTGCCGCTCGGCATCCTGCTGGCGCTCGGCCGGGCATCGCGGCTGCCGGTGATCCGGCTGATGTCGACGGCCTTCATCGAGTTCTGGCGCGGGGTGCCGATCATCGCGGTGATCTTCCTCGCTTCCCTGCTCCTGCCGCTGATCCTGCCTGACGGGGCTGGGATCGACCGGCTCGCGCGGGCGGTGATCGGCCTCGGCCTCTGCATCGCGGCCTACATGGCGGAAGCCGTGCGCGGCGGCCTGCAGGCCCTGCCGGCCGGACAGGCGGAGGCGGCCGCGGCCCTCGGGCTCGGCTATTGGCGGACGACGCGGCTCATCGTGCTCCCGCAGGCGCTCCGCATCAGCCTCCCGGCGCTCACGAACGAGTTCATCGCGCTCGTGAAGAACACCTCGCTCGTGCTGATCGTCTCCATCTTCGATCTTCTGGGCATCGCCCAGGCCGCGCTCGCCGACCCGGCCTGGGTGGGGAAGACCTGGGAAGCCTATTCCTTCGCGGGCGCCCTCTACTGGCTCGGCGGTTTCGGCCTGTCCCGCTGGAGCCGGCGGGTCGAGCGGCGAGTCGCGGGAGGAACTGGTTGAGGTCAGTTCAGGAGGTCGGCCAGCATCCGGTCAGGGGCCGCGCCAGCCCAAACCCATTCGGCGGTCTCCGGCATCGCGTCGGTCTCGACGCCGAACGCCGCCGCCAGGCTGGGTCGGGCGCCCGCCGACCCGAGCACGTCGCGCAGGACGCCGAGCCCGTCAGGGTCCTGCGTCAGCGCCGATGCATCGAGGGAGGACATGCGGAATATCCGTGAGGAGAAATCGTCGGGAACGCCACTCGGCCGTTAACTGATGGTTACCAACGGCCTGACGCGACTTTGGTTCGCGCCCTGTTTCCGGAGAATGTCGCGGGCGCGACGCTCGTTACCCGGCGAAGAAACGAAGCTCCGACACCTGCCGCGACACCTCGCCTGGCCGGAGGATGCAGGGCGGGAAATGGGACCGGTTCGGCCCGTCCGGGAAGCGCTGCGGCTCCATCGGCAATCCGGCATACCGCCCGAGCGGCATGCCTCCGAGACCCGCGACCGGCAGGTCGATGAGATGCCCGTCATAGACCTGGAGGCCCGGCTCGGTGGTCCAGAGGTCCATCGCTACCCGGCTCACGGGCGACCGGAGCGTCGCGGCATGGGCGAGCTCGGAGGAGGCCCCCCGATCACGCCGGAGAACGAAATTGATGTCGAGGTCGTGGTACTGGCCGCTGCCGCGGAGCGTCCGGGCGGTCCGGAAATCGAAGGGCGTCCCGGCGACGGACGCGATCTCGCCCGTCGGGATCAGGTCGGCATCGGTTGGCGTGACGGCGTCGGCCGCGACCGTCAGGAGGTGGTCGCGGATGTCCGGCGAGCCGTCGAGGTTGTAGTAGCTGTGCGTGGACAGGTTCACCGGCGTCGGCTCGTCCGCCACCGCGGAGAGCGTGATCCTGAGGGTCGCGGGCTCGAACAGCTCGTAGGAGCAGAACGCGAGGAGCCGGCCGCGATACCCCATGTCGCCGTCCTCCGACACGAGTCCGAGATGGGCGCGCGTCCGATCGTGGTCGATGAGCGACCAGGCGCGGCGGCCGAAGCCGCGCGGCCCGCCGTGCAGCGCGTTGCCGTTCTCGTTCGGGGCGAGCGTGACCTCCCGGCCGTCCAGCCGGAAGCGGGCGCGCCCGATCCGGTTGGCGTAGCGCCCGACCACGGCCCCGAAATAGGGCGAATGCCGGACGTAATCCTCCAGGCTGTCGAGGCCCAGGACGACGCGCTGCCGGCCGCCGGCCTCCGGCACGACGAGGTCCCTCAGCACGGCGCCCCAGCCGATGATCCGGGCCTCCATTCCGGCTTCCGTCGCGAGCGTGACCTCGGGGATGTCCGTCCCGTCCAGCCGGCCGAAGACCCGGGAGGTCACGGCAGGCGCGCCCGGCAAGCGGGCTGGCCCCTGATGCCAGTCTCGACCGCGAACAGGTGACCGGCCAGCAGGTCCGTCTCGCGGTCGCGGTTCCGCGCGGCGCTCGCCACGAAGAGCGTCGTGAGGTCGGGTCCGCCGAAGGCGGGCTTCGTCACCTGCGCGGTCGGCATGGGGACGATGAGGACCGGCTCTCCGTCCGGCGAGAAGCGCGTCACCCGGCCATCGCCGAAATGGCAGATCCAGACATGGCCGTCCTCGTCCACGGTCATGCCGTCAGGGTGCCCCCAGCCCGGCTCGAACCGGACGAAGAGCTCCTCCGGCCCGAAGCCGCCGCCGGGCTCGACGGCGTGCCTGTAGACGCGGCCCCTCGTCGTGTCCGTCCGGTACATGAGCGCGCGCGCCGGGTCGAAGGCCGGGCCGTTGGTCACGACCGTCCGCTCGCCGAACGGCGAGAGCGCGCCGTCCCGCCATTGGAAGAAGCGGCCGGTCGGGTTCGCCTCCGCGTCGTCCATCGTGCCGAAAACGAGGCTGCCGTCCGGCGCCGCCGCGCCGTCGTTCGTCCGCAGGCTGGCCGTGCCGGGCTCCGGCGTGAGCAGCACGGCCGGCTCGCCGCCGGAAAGCTCCACCCGGACGACGTCCGGGCCAAGGCCCATCAGCAGCGTCCCGGGGCTGTCCGTGAGCGCCAGGAAGGTCGGCAGACCGCCGACGAGGCGCGAGACCGCGTCGCCGTGCCCCGGCCGCCACGACCAGAGCGCGCCGCCCCCGATGTCGACCCAGAACAGCGTGCCGTCGCGATCGTCCCAGAGCGTCGATTCGCCGAGCGCCGCGCCGCAGGCCACGGCCACTCGCGCCCGCTCGCGAAACACCTCAGGTCCGCTCATGAGGCCCTCGCCTGCGCCCTTGCGGAAACCGGCTGTCAGGCGGGCGGTTCCCCGATCGCGGACGCGACGCGGGCCGCCAGCCGGACGAGGCTCCCGTCCGAGCCGGACGGCCCGACGAGGGAGATGCCGAGGGGCGCGCCGAGGCGGCTCGCGAGCGGCATCGACACCTGCGGCGTCCCGCCGAGCCCGGCGATGCACAGAAGGTCGATCGCCCGGTCCCGGTACGCCGCGAGCGCGTTCTCCGGGTCGGTGAGGAGCGGTGCGACGTCCGGCATGGTCGGCAGCACCAGCACGGCATCCTCCCGCAGGATGGAGGCGAGCCGCCCGGCGAACTCGTCCCGGCAGCGGCGCCCGTCGGTCGCCTCGGCCGCGGTGACGTCGCGCGAGAAGGCGAATCGCTCCTTCACGCCCGGCCCGAGCGGCGGGGCGTGCTTCCCGATGAACGCGCCGTCGCTTTCCCAGGCTTCCCGGCCTTGGATGCGGCGGAACGCCCATTGGAGCGGCTCGAAGCCGTTCGTCGCGACTTCGACCATCTCGGCCCGCCCGAGCAGGTCCTCGACCGCCTGCACCACGACCGCCAGCGCGCCCCGGACGGCCACGTCCAGCATCGCGAAGGCATCCGCGGCGATGAGGAGCCGCGGGTTCTCCGGAAGCGGCCTCGCGTCCGGTCCGAGGAGGGCGTCGCCCGTGCGGGCGAAGATGTCGGCGGAGCGGGCGAAGAACCCGCACGTGTCGAAGGACGGCGAGAGGTCCATCGCGCCCTCCAGCGGGAGGCGGCCATGGCTCGGCCGAATCCCGAACAGGCCGCAATGGCTCGCGGGTCCCCGCACGGAGCCTCCCGTATCCGTTCCGAGCGCCAGGTCGCAGAGGCCGTTGGACACGGCCGAGGCCGAGCCGGACGACGAGCCGCCCGGGATGCGGTCGGGCGCGCCGCCGTTCAGCGGCGTCCCGAAATGGGCGTTCCTGCCGTTGAGGGAGAACGCGAACTCGTCCGTGTGGGTCTTGCCGACGAACCTCGCCCCGGCGTCGAGGAGCGTCCGGACGACGGGCGCCGTGTCCGTCTTGATGCCGGACGCCGCGAGGACCAGCGGCGAGCCGCCGCCGGTCGGGTAGCCGGCGACGTCGAACAGGTCCTTCACCGCGAAGGTCAGCCCGGCGAGCGGCCCGGAGGCCGCGTTCCCGACCGGGACGGCCGGATATGGGAGAAAGGCGTGCGCGGGATCGTTCGGAAGCAGCATGAAACACCGAAAACCACGTTCGGAAGCGAGCTTGGCCATACCGTGGCGGCGGCCGGAGGGGCAAACCGGTCGGCTTCACGCCTGCGCGACCTTGCCAGTGCCCCGCTCTCGGCTAACGATGCGGCTCACGACGTCGTGTCGGGGAGCGGAGGATGCGGATGAGCGGTCGCACCGTATGGGCGTTCGCGGCGGCGACGGCGGCGGCGCTGGCCTTCGCCCCTCCCGCGCTCGCGGGATGCCAAGACGCCGCGCGCCCGCGGGTCGACTGGACGGGCTGCTCGAAGCCGCAGCTGATGCTCGGGCGCGCCGACCTGTCCGGCGCGCTCCTCGGCAGGGCGGTGCTGACCTCGACCGATCTGTCCGGGGCGAAGCTCGAAGGTACCAAACTGGACGGGGCCGAGTTGAGCTTCGTGCATTTCGAGGACGCCAACCTGTCGGGGGCGGATCTCGACAAGGCGGTGGGCTGGCGCAGCAGCTTCAAGGGCGCGAACCTCGAACGCGCGAGCTTCAACGCCGCCCAGATCATCCGGGCGATGTTCCATGGGGCGAAGCTCGCCGGCGCCGACTTCACCAAGTCGGAGATGAATCGGTCGGACTTCACCGGGGCCGACCTTGCCGGGGTCAACATGTCGAAGGCGGAACTGGCCCGGGTCGATTTCACGGACGCGAAGCTCGCGAAGGTGAATTTCAGCTACACGAACCTCGCCCGGGCGGACCTGAACAAGGTGCATCTCGCCGACGCCAACCTGACGGGCGCCTACCTGTTCAGGACGCAGATCAAGGGCGCCGATCTGGGCTCCGCGACCGGCCTCGTGGCAGAGCAGATCGAACTCGCCTGCGGCAGCCACGAAACCAAGCTGCCGTCCGGCCTGCCCCACCCGAAATCCTGGCCCTGCCCGGCCGACGAGGAGTGACGCGGATCCTGCCGGCTGCGATTCGGCTTTGAATTCGTAACCGCTCAGTCCTATATCTCTCCTGTCGGGGCGACCCGGCTATGATCGTAGAGGCAGAGTGGAATAAGCGTTCGGGACGCGGGTTCAATTCCCGCCGCCTCCACCAGGAGTCCGCCGAGAGACGGGCTGCCGAGGGGGGCGACTTGGGTTCGACCGGGCGAGGTAAAGGCTAGGCTGCGATTGGGCTGAGCTACGGCCCTAATAGTGCAAACCACAACTGCCAACGACAACGTTGACATGCGTGAGGTCCGCCTCGCGGCGTGACCGAACGGGGCTCGGGAAAGCCTAGCAACAGAAACGGCGCCTTCGGGCGCCGTTCCCATTTCGGGGCTCCCGACGGAACCTCCTGACGTATCTGTCGGTCCGTCATGGCCGGGCTCCGGCCCGGCCATCCACGAAGGACGCTGCCGGTAGCGAGCCCGTCGACGTCACGGCCACGGATGGACGTGGATGGCCGAGCCGAGCCCGGCCAAGACGCGTCGATCTTCATCGGGCTCCGTGTGGGCGAAACCGCTCAGTGGCGGAAGTGGCGGTGGCCGGTGAACACCATGGCGAGGCCGGCCTCGTCCGCGGCCGCGATGACGTCGTCGTCCCGCATCGATCCGCCCGGCTGGATGACCGCCGTCGCGCCCCCCACCGCGGCCCCGCGCCGCCCGGCCGGGCAGGGGAAGAACGCGTCCGACGCGACGACGGAGCCGACCGCCAGGCTCTCCGGAGCGCCCGCGGCGCGCGCGGCCTCGCCGGCCTTCCAGGCGGCGATCCGGGAGGAATCGACCCGGCTCATCTGCCCGGCCCCGATCCCGACCGTGGCGCCGTCCCGGGCGTAGACGATCGCGTTCGAACGTACGTGCTTCGCCACCCGGAAGGCGAAGCGGAGGTCGGCGAGCTCGGCGGCGTTCGGCGCCCGCCTGGTCACGACGGTCAGCTCCATGTCGTCGACCACCGCGCCGTCGCGCCCCTGGACCAGGAGCCCGCCCGCGACGCTCCGGACGGAGAGGCCCGGCGCCCGGGGATCGGGCAGCCCGCCGGTGAGGAGAAGCCGCAGGTTCTTCTTCGCCGCCACGATCGCCATCGCCTCCTCGTCCGCCTCGGGCGCGATGATCACCTCCGTGAACACCTCCACGATCCGGCGGGCCGCCTCCGCGTCGAGCGGGCGGTTCAGCGCCACGATGCCGCCGAAGGCGGAGACGGGGTCGCAGCGCAGTGCCTTGCCGTAGGCCTCGGCCAGGGTCGCGCCTTCGGCCGCGCCGCACGGATTGGCGTGCTTCACGATGACGATCGCGGCCGTGCGGCCGGGGTCGAACTCGGCCACGCATTCGAAGGCCGCGTCCGTGTCGGCGACGTTGTTGTAGGAGAGCTGCTTGCCCTGGACCTGCCGGGCGGTCGCGACGCCGGGCCTTGCCTCGCCGCCCCGGTAGAAGCCCGCCGCCTGATGCGGATTCTCGCCGTACCTCATCGGCTCCGCGAGCCGGCCGCCGAAGGCGCGGTGGCGCGGGTTGTCCTCCCCGAGCCGCCGCGCCAGCCAGTTCGAGATGGCGGCGTCGTAGGAGGCCGTGCGGGCATAGGCGTTCCCCGCGAGCCGCCGCCGGAGATCGCCGCCGAGCGAGCCGTCATGACGGTCGAGCTCGGCCAGGACGGGGCCGTAATCGGCGACGTCCACCACCACCGCCACGTCCGCATGGTTCTTCGCCGCCGCCCGGATCATGGCCGGGCCGCCGATGTCGATGTTCTCGAGGCAGGCGCCGTCGTCCAGCCCGGCCGCGACGCTCTCCTCGAACGGGTAGAGGTTCACGACGAGGAGGTCGATCGGACCGATGCCGTGCGCCGCCATGGCGGCCGCGTGTTCCGGGTTCGACCGGACGGCCAGGAGGCCGCCATGGACGGCCGGGTGGAGGGTCTTCACGCGGCCGTCCATCATCTCCGGATAGCCGGTGAGCTCGGACACGTCCCGGACCGGGAGCCCGGCCGCTGCCAGCGCCGCCCGGGTGCCGCCCGTCGAGACGAGCTCGACGCCCCGGCCGGCGAGGGCCGCCGCGCAGGGGACGAGCCCCGCCTTGTCGGACACGGACAGGAGCGCGCGCGAGACGCGCCGGAGATCGGACATCGGACAGCTCGGAGGAGGGCGGTGGATTCCGGGCGCTCTACCATGGCGGCTGCGGCCGCAAAACGCGGTCAGCGGGAGAGCCGCTCGAAGCTCCAGCGGAACGGCGCCTGGCGGATGGCCTCCTCGGCCGGACGGCAGACGAGCTGCAGCGTCGGCCGGGTGCCTTCCGGGCCGCCGTGATAGGTACTGGGCTCGATCGCGACCGGCGCCGTCCCGTCGCCGCCTGCGCTGAACCGCCAGCTTTCGTCGCCCGGCAGCGTCAGCCGGACGCCGCCCGCACCGTCGGCCTCGGCGAGGACCGCCGGGTGGAGATGGAACCTGATCGCGACCGGCGGGAGCGGAGAACCGCTGCCCTCCAGCCGGTCCGTGCCCTGGAGATGGTCGCCGCCCGGAGCGAGGCGCCAGCGCCGCTCGTGGGTGACGCCGAATCGAGAGCTCCAACCGTCGTGACGGCCCGACACTACCGTCCAGCCCTCCGGGTCCGTCTCGCGGCCGACCGCGACGGAGCCGGGGCCGGCGAACAGGGCGGGACCGACGCGCCGTGCGAGCCAGCCTTCCGGGCCGCCGGCCTCCCGGTCGAGGAAGAGCCCGTGGGACAGGTCGCCGAGGCAGAGCGTCGAATGCGCGCCCGTCCGGCGCGTGCCGTCCTGCCTCGGTCCGGGAGCACGCGGGGTGCCCTGGTTGACGACGAGGCGGGCGTCGCGGCTCCACATCTCGAAGGACAGGCAGCCGGCATGGGCGGCGGCCGCGGAGGCGAGCGGAGGCGCCGGCCCGAGATCGGCCAGGAGCGCGAGGCCCGGGGCCGCGAGACAGCCGTAGCCCGATTCGGCGGGACGGTCGGGCGGGTCGCGATGGCGGCTGTCGTAGGAGAAGAGGGTCGCGAGCTGGTCGACCGGGGTCGGCCCCATGCCGTTGAACAGCGCGATCTCGCGGCCGGCGCCCCGGAGGAGCCGCAGCATCGGCATGGTGCGGTCGATGGCCCGGCCGAGCGCCTCCGGGACCGCGATGTTGCGGCTCGCATAGAGGAGCCGGAGCGGCAGGAGGTCGAGCAGGATCTCGACGAGGACGCCCGGGTGCCGGCTCACATGGCCCCCGTCCGGCAGGATCTGACCGTCGAGCTCCGCCGAGAGGAGCCGCGTCGCGCGTTTCAGGCGGTTCTCGTAGCCGCTGCAGCACAGCGCCGCGTAGGAGAGCGCGATGGCGGCCACGAGCCGGTCGGAGGGCCGGCGGGCGACGACCGCGTCCCGCTCCAGCGTCGCCGTGGCGTCGCCGACATAGCGGAGAAAGGCCTGGTAGAAGACCGGGTCGGCCCCGCTCAGCACGAGCGGCGATTGGCACAGGAAGGAGATCAGCCGGCGGGCCAGCACCCGGGTCTCGCGCCCCGCGCCCCTGTCCAGGCCGCGCCGGCGCGGGCCGATCGCCTCCGCCACGAGCTCGCGGGCGGCGTTTCGGGTCTGCGCGGTGCCGGCCGCCCGCATGTGGCGGAGCCAGTCGAACCCGTAGAGCGCCCGGCTCCAGGCATCCGACGGGGGAGGGACCTCGAAGGGCGAGCGGCCGCGCGTCTCGACGGTCTGCCCGGCGAAGGAGAAGAAGCCCTGGCCGAAATCGGTCGCCACCGTGGGGTCGCTGGTGCGGAGGTCCTTCGGGGCGAAGAGCAGGCGGTCGGGCTTCGGCGCGCGCCAACTGGGGCCGCGCAGGCCGCGCCGCGCCCAGCCGACCGGGATCAGGCCCGCCTCCCGGAGAGCCAGCCCGTATAGCCGCCAGCGATCGGCCGCCCCGCCCAAGCCCAGTCCTGCCCGCCTTGCGACGCCGCCGTCGCTCGATCACTCCGAGGCGTCGCCGCGGCCCACCCTCCAATGGCCCATCAGGCCGGCTCGCGCGA
>CALMTJ010000257.1 GCA_937872715.1 uncultured Methylobacteriaceae bacterium | reverse complement strand
GGGCAGCACCACGGCGAGGGGCATCCGGCGATAGGCCGTGAGCCCGTCCGTCTCGAAGGCCCGGCGCTCGTCCTCCGTAGTGACCAGGGCTTCCGGAGCCACGAGGCGGGCGAGGCCGGCCACGATCTCGGGCCGCCGCGCCAGGATGGCCGGGTCCGGCGTCGGAAAGGCGATCGACATGCGCTCCTCCCCGGCTGCGTCGTCGAGCCGTCTCCCTATCTAACGGTTCGGGGCCGCGAGCGCGAGGGCGGCAGGATCAGGCCGCCCGTCCGAGGGGGCGGATCGCCACCCGGTTGCGGCCGGCGCGCTTGGCCTCGTAGAGCGCCTCGTCGGCCCGTTTCAGGAGCTTGTCGATCGTGTCGACGTCGCCGCCGAGACCGGCGCAGCCGATGCTGATCGTGACCGGGACCACCTCCTCCCCGACGGTCGGCCGGAGCGTGGAGACGCCCGACCGCAGGAGCTCGGCCATGCTCCGGGCGCCCTCCGGATCGATGGACGGCAGCAGGATCGCGAACTCCTCTCCGCCGAGGCGGCCGACCATCCCGATCGACCCCAGCCCGCCTGACAAGACACGGCCGACGGCCCGCAGCACCTCGTCGCCGCCACCATGGCCGTAGGTGTCGTTGATGCTCTTGAACCTGTCGATGTCGAGCATGAGCGCCGAGACCGGCTGCTGGAAGCGGCGCCACCGGGCGATCTCGGCCTCCGCCAGCTCGAAGAAGCGCGACCGGTTGAGGACGCCGGTGAGCTGGTCCGTGGTGAGGAGCCGCCGAACCTCGTCGGCGCTCGTCCGCTTCTCCGTCACGTCCCGGAGGACGACGGAATAGCCGAGGATGTCGCCGCCCTTCTCCTCCAAGGCCGAGACGAGGCTCTGGCACCAGTAGCGCGAGCCGTCCTTGCGCCGGCGCCAGCCTTCGTCGATGTGCCAGCCGTCCCGGCGCGCGAGGTCGACCTGCTGCAGCGCACGGCCCTGCACGGCCTCGTCCGGGAAGTAGAAGACGTTCATGGTGCGGCCGAGCACGTCCTTGCGCTCGTGGCCGGTCTGCCGGATGCCGCTCTCGTTCCAGGAGCTGATGCGGCCGTTATTGTCGAGCGACATGAGCGCGAAGTCGTTCACGCCCGATAGGATGAGCGAGAACCAGGATTCGGCCTGTTTCAGGCGCCGCTCCTGCGCGACCTGATCGGACACGTCGGTGAGCACCGCCATGATGCGGGCCTCGTCCACCTTGATGAGCGTGCAGGCGAGGACGCGAGGGTCGGCCCCATCCGCCTGGCCGATATGGATGCGCCGATTCTCGCAAATGGTGCCTCGCCCGTCCTTGAAGCTCGTCGCCATGAAGCGGAGGTCCGGCGCGAAGGGCTCGAGCGCCGTGAACAGGTTCGTCATGGCGGCCGCGCCCGCGAGCGGCATGAGGAGCTGCACCGCGAGCGGGTTCATGATGGACACCTCGCCGTCCGGCGAGATCTCCATCAGCCCGACAGGCGCAACGTAGAGGAATTCGAGCAGCGCTTCGTTCTCGGCCGCGAGGTCGGGCGCGCCGGCGCCGGGGTCGAGGGAGCGCATCAGCGCTGGATCAGGATGTAGCGGCGGGCGACGCCCGGGCGCTTGAGCATGCGGAGCTTCACGGGAGTCGGCCTCATGCGAAGGGTCAGCACGTAGTCGATGGTCGCGTCGAGCTCCGGCTCCTCGTCCATGCGGTGGGCCACCATGAAGTTGTTCATGCATGGGGCGACGGCCGTGAAGAAATGCTTGCCCAGCACGCGCTCCGGGGACAGTCCGGCCAGGCGGGACTCGGTCGCGCTGTAGACTTCCACGTCGCCCCCTTCGCCGATCCCGATCACGCCGAACGGCAGGGATGCGAGTTGCTCGGGTGTTGCCGCGTCGATGTCGCGTATATCCGCCGTGCCGTAATCCATGTCGCTCCTCCCTGTCTCGAATACCGCATTATTCGTGCACGCCGGGTTTATGCGAACGCCTCGACGCGCGACAAAGATCCTCAGGCGAGCCGGAACACGGACAGGACGACGCGGTCCGGATGGCGGGCGCCCGAGGCCACGAAGAGACTCGTCGTCATCCAGGCGAGATGCGGCGCGGCGGTCTCGAAACGCGGGGCGGAGCGGAAGTAGATCAGGCCGGGATCGACCGGCAGCCCGCGCCGGAGACGATCCAGCGCCTCCGGCGGCCCGAACCGGATCCCGTCGTTCACCACGTAGACCAGGGAGCCGTCCCGGGCCTCGATCACGTAGCGGGCGTGGAGCTCGGTCAGCCCGCTCGCCCGGATGATCTGGAAATCCGCGCCTCCGGGCCTGATCCGGCCGGCGAGAAGCGGGCCGCCGACCTCGCCGCCCGAAATGGGTACGACTCGCCGCAGCCCGAGACCGGTCTCGCCGATCTCCTGTGGAGCCTCGACCGCGACCGTCGCGTCGAAGGCGTGTTCCAGGGCCGGCGGCGGCACGATGCTCATGAGCGTCTCCCGTCAGCCCTCCTTGACCGAGGGCCGCTCGTCTCGCCATAGGCGGCCGAACCGGAGCTTTCCACGTGAACGGCGCCCCCACGGGCTTCCTGATCGCCCTGTCCGCCCTTTTCTCGATCATCAACCCGATCGGCGGCGCGATCATCTTCAGCCAGGTGACGGGCGAGCGCTCGCATGGGGAGCGCATGCTCCTCGCCCGCAAGATCGGGTTCTATTCCGCCCTCGTCATGCTCGGCGCGCGCTGGTTCGGCGCCTTCGTGCTCAGCTTCTTCGGGGGGGCGCTTTCGGCGCTCCGCATCGCGGGCGGGCTCGTGGTGGCGAGCTACGCCTGGACCCTCCTCCACGCGCCGGAGCGGCGTGAAGAGGCGAAGCAGGAGCAGGCCCAGGAGGCGGCGGGCCTCGACGAGGTGGCGTTCTTCCCGCTGACCATGCCCTTCACCACCGGCCCGGGCACGATCTCGGTCGCGGTCGCGATCGGCTCCAACGTGCCGGCCGGAGCGGCGGGGTACCTCGCTCTCCTCGGCGCCTCGACCGCGGCCATCGTCATCGCGGTCCTGATCTGGCTGCTCTACGGCTGGGCGGACCGGGTGGTGGCCGCGATGGGCCCGACGGCGATCCGCGTCGTGACGCGCCTCGCGGCCTTCCTCCTCCTCTGCGTCGGCACGCAGATCACGCTGAGCGGCGTCACGGACTTCATCCGCGACCTCGGCCCTTGACCGTAAGTTCCGGTCCCGTCGGCCAGCCTACCGTCCGGGGCCGGACATGGCCGGCAGCCCGCGCCGGAATCGGTCCAGGAACGCGTCCGCTTCGTCGCCCTCGATGAAGCCGCCCGCCGCCAGATCGGCCTCGCCTTCCGCGATCATGGCGCGCTCGCGGGACATCCGTTCAGCCCGCGTGACGTCCGTCTCGATCATCGGGACCTCGTCCTGCATCACGGCTCACCTCGTTCGGTTCTGAACATACCTTCCTCGGCGAGCGCGCGAGCGCCTCACCCTCGTGCCGCTCGCGCAGCGTGCATACGACCCTGGACGGCGCCAGGCCGCCTCCGGCCCTTCCGGTTGCAACCCGACCCGCCTCCCTACCTCGCGGGAAGCCCCAGGATGTCGCGCGCTTCGGCCGGCGAGGCGTGCTCCATGTTGAGGTCGTGGATCATCCGCACCGTGCGCTCGACCAGCATCTCGTTCGTGGCGAGCACCCCGCGGGAGAAGTAGTTGTTGTCCTCGAGCCCGACCCGGACATGCCCGCCGAGGAGGATGGCCTGGGTCGTGGCGGGAAGCTGGGCCGGTCCGATGCCGGACACGCAGAAGATGGAGTGCGGCGGCAGCATCCGGATCATGGCGGCCAGGATGTCGTGAGAATACGGCATCGCGCCCTGGAAGCCTTTGTCGGCGCCCAGCACCATGTTGATGTAGTAAGGCGGCTTGTCGTAGCCCTTCTCGATCAGGCGGGTGACGTCCTGGAGGATGTGCTGCGGGCCGAACACCTCCCATTCCGGCTTGATCCCGCGCTCCTGCATCCTCCTCGCCAGGAACTCGCACCGGGACGGCGTCGTGATGACGCAGATCTCCCGACCGCCATGGACGTCCGCGAAGGTCATTCCGTCGAAGGTCGCCATCTCGGCGCCCGCGTCGCAGCCCTTCAGCCGCTCGTCGAAATCGCTCTCGAACAGCCCGTCGGGACGGGGAACCAGCATGTCGCCGGAGGAGCCGCCTCCGGTCGAGTTGTTGATGATGATGTCCGTCTTCGACCGGATGCGCTCGTTGATGTCCCGGTAGATGTCGGCGTTGCAGGTCGCCTGGTCGTCGGGGCGGCGCGCATGGAGGGCCGCGATGGCGGCGCCCGCCTTCCAGGACTTCTCGACCGAAGCCGCGATCTCGTCAGGCTGGGTCGGCAGGTTCGCGTTCTGAGATTTGGACGCCATGCCGCCGGTCGGCGCCACCGTCACGATCACCTTGGACATGTCCGCTCCTCCTCGTCCCTGAACCTGGCCACCCGCACGCAAGGAGGCGTCGGCCGACGAACCGCTGCACGGGGCGACCGCCCGGCCCGGCCGGACGGCGGGCGCCCGGGCTGCATCCCTCCGCTCGGGCCGACGGCCCGGGCGCCTTCACGGCAGATGCTTCGCCGCCGCCTTCGCCGTGATCAGGTCGACGAGGAGCCTGTCCCGCTCCCGGACGGTCTCTGGGAAATCGAGCGGTGCGATCTCGGCATCCACCCCGTCGATGAGCTTCTTCTTGAGGGCGTCGTCGAGGCGCGGCGCCCCGAGGTCGGCCCACATCGCCTCGTTCAGCGGCCCGAGGTGGTCGAGGAGGTGGCGCATCCCCCCGGCCCCGCCCGACAGGTGGCTGACGAGGATGGGCCCCATCAGCGCCCAGCGCAGGCCCGGTCCGTGGGCGATGGCGGCATCGACCTCGGCGACCGTCACGGCCCCGATATCGACGAGGTGGTAGGCCTCGCGCCAGAGCGCCGACTGGAGACGGTTGGCGACGTGACCCAGGAGCTCCTTCCGGACGCGGATCGGGATCTTGCCGATGCTCCCGTAGAAGGCCATCGCGCGCCCGACCGCCTCTTCCGATGTCGCGGCGCCTCCCACCACCTCGACGAGCGGGATCAGGTGCGGAGGGTTGAACGGGTGGCCGACGAGCACCCGTTCCGGGTGGCGGCACACCCCCTGGAACAGGCTCGGCATGAAGCCGGACGAGGAGGTCGCGAGGATGGCGTCCGGCCGGGCCGCTTCGTCCATCCGGCGATACGTCTCGCGCTTCACGTCCTCGCGCTCCGGGCCGTTCTCCTGGACGAAGTCCGCCTGCGCGACGCAGCTCTCTAGGTCGGGAACGAACCGGATGCGCTCCGGATCGGCACCGGGCGACAGGCCCATCCGGGTCAGCGCAGGCCAGGCCTCCCGGACGTAGCTCCGCAGGCGCCCCTCCGCGCCCAGGGCCGGGTCCGTGGCGACGACGTCCAGGCCGCGGGCGAGGAGGTATGCCGCCCAGCTCGCCCCGATCACCCCCGTGCCGACGACGGCTACCCGCTCGACCGCGCCTTCCGGCATCGCTCCTCCCGCCGGGTTCGCGTCCGGCGCCCGCGCCGTTGACCCGTCTCGGCCGCCATCTCACAATATGTTGCCAAGGCAAGCAATCACCGAGATGTCCGGGCTCGGCCAAGGTGCGTGGGAGGAAGGGATGGCGGGCGCGGGAGCCTCGGACGGAGCGCGCCTCCACGTCGTCCGGGACGGCGAGGTCGCAATCTTGCGCCTCGCCCGGCCGGGGAAGCGCAATGCCCTCGACGACGCCACCGTGCTGGAGCTCGAACGGGTTTTCGGCAGCCTCCCGCCGGACGTGAAGGCCGTCGTGCTGGACGGCGAGGGCGAGCATTTCTGCGCCGGCCTCGACCTGTCGGAACTCCGCGAGCGCGACGTCTCGGAGGGCATGCGGCATTCCAGGATGTGGCACCGCGTCTTCGCGGCGATCGAGTTCGGACCCGTCCCGGTCGTGGCCGCCCTCAAGGGAGCGGTCATCGGAGGCGGTCTCGAACTCGCGCTCGCCGCCCATATCCGGGTGGCGGAGCCCTCCACCTTCTACGCACTCCCCGAGGGCCAGCGCGGCATCTATGTCGGCGGCGGCGCCTCCGTGCGCCTTCCCCGGCTCATCGGCATGTCGCGCATGCGGGACATGATGATGACCGGCCGGACCTACGACGCCGCCGGCGGGGAGGCGATCGGCCTATCCGAATATCTCGTGGGTGCCGGCGAAGGCCTGCCCAAGGCGCTTGAGCTCGCCCGGAAGGCCGCCGGGAACGCGCCGCTGACCAATTTCGCCCTGATCCATGCCCTGCCCCGCATCGCCGACGGCGATCCGGCCGCGGGCTTCCTCACCGAAGCGCTGATGGCGGCGGTCGCCCAGGGCGACCGGGAGGCGAAGACGCGCCTGGCGGATTTCCTGGAGGGGCGAGCCGGCAAGGTCGCGCGGCCGGGTTGAGAAACGATCGGAGGAGGACGTGATGAGGGCATTGATCGGAGCGCTGGCCGGCGCGGTCGCGTTGGCGTCGGGTGCGCTCGCCGAGGAGAAGCCGATCCGCATCGGCGTGCTGAACGACCAGTCGGGCGTCTTCGCCGATTACCAGGGCGAGGGCTCGGTGATCGCCGCCCGCCTGGCGGTCGAGGATTTCGGCGGCAAGGCCGGCGGCGTGCCGGTCGAGGTCGTCACGGCCGACCACCAGAACAAGACCGATGTCGGCATCGCGATCGCCCGGCAATGGTTCGACCAGGGTGGCGTCGACATGATCGCGGACGTGCCGAACTCGGCCATCGCGCTCGGCGTGAACACGCTCGCCCGCGACAAGAACAAAGTGTTCATCGGCTCCGGCGCCGGCACGGCCGAGCTCACCGGCAAGCAGTGCACGCCGAACACGGTGCACTGGACCTACGACACCTGGGCGCTCGGCCACGGGCTGGCGCGGGCCCTCGTGCAGAACGGCGGCAAGAGCTGGTACTTCATCTCGTCCGATTACACGTTCGGCAAGGACCTGGAAGGCGCCGCCGCCGATCAGGTGAAGGCCGACGGCGGCGAGGTGCTGGGCGCCGCCCGCCACCCGCTCGGCACGTCCGACTTCTCGTCCTACCTGCTCCAGGCGCAGGCCTCCGGGGCGCAGGTGATCGGCCTCGCCAATTCCGGCGACGACATGTCGAACACCGTCAAGCAGGCGGCGGAGTTCGGGATCAGCGGCAAGCAGCAATTGGCCGGGCTGATCCTGAACGTGACGAACATGCCCGCGCTCGGGCTGCCGGCCACCCAGGGCGTCTTCATCCTGACCTCCTATTATTGGGACCTGAACGACGGCATGCGGTCCTTCGCGACCCGCTACATGAAGCGCCACCCGCGCGGCGACGCGCCGAACGACATGCAGGCCGGCACGTATTCGGCCGTGCTCCACTACCTGAAGGCCGTCGACAGGCTCGGCGGCAAGGCGAGCGACGGCAAGGCCGTGGTCGAGGCCATGAAGGCGATGCCGACGGACGACCCGATCTTCGGGCAGGGCTCCGTCCGGGCCGACGGCCGCAAGCTCCATCCCATGTACCTGATGACGACCAAGACGCCGGCCGAATCCAAGGGCAAGTGGGACGTGTTCAAGCTCGTCCGCACCCTGCCGTCCGATCAGGTCTGGCGGCCGATGGCGGAGGGCGGCTGCCCCCTGGTGAAGGGATGACGCCCGTTCCGCCGCCCTCGCTTGGAGGAGGAGCCTGCCCCGGACTCGATCCGGTGTCGACGGCGAAGCCGGCGGGATGGGGTAGCGACCCGGATGGCAGGCGCGACGCAGCCTTATCCGGCACCCGGGGTCACCC
>CALMTJ010000256.1 GCA_937872715.1 uncultured Methylobacteriaceae bacterium | reverse complement strand
GTCTCGAGCAGCGGAGGAAGGAGGCGGCTGTCGGCTGCGGCGTCCTCCCCGAGCCGCCGATAGGGCGAGGCCGCCGAGGAGGCGTCCGCGTTCAGCAACCCGCGATGATAGGCGGCCGGGTCGCCGAGCCCCGTGCCGGGCGGCAGCACGCGCTGGCTGGCGAGCTCGGCCAGCGCGCGGTCGAACCACGACCGTTCGTGAGCGGGAACGAGGAAGCGCCAGGCCCGGCCGCGAAGCTCCGCCTCGTCGTCGGTCAGCCGGAAGGAGGACACCGACTCGTCGCGGGCCGCCGCCGCCACCGAACCGGTGGTCTCCAGGATGCTGTTCCAGGCGGAGCCGGTCTTCACACGGCCGAAATCGCCGCGCTCGACGCAGCCGGACAGGACCAGGAGCGCGACCGGGACGAGAACGGCGAGCGGCAAAGGCTCGGCGCGCGTCACGCGCTGTCCTGGAGGACGTCCTCCGGCTCCGCATCCGCGTCGGCCGGGGACGGCTCGACCCACCGCTCGTAGCGCACGCCGGTGAAGAGGAGAACCGTGCCGCGTTCCGGCGACGGGTCGGCATCGCGCCGTGCGCGCGGGACGGGCCGGAAGGCCAAGACCGTGCTGCCGCCTGCAGTTTCGATCTGCAGCATTCCCGCCTCCATGCGACTCGGCGGGATTGGAAGCCTGCATGGTTAACGGGCGGTTTCACGCGCGATCCGGCCATGTCGGGCGATAGAATTAGGAGGCCGGTAAGATTGAGCAACCTATAAGAGCGTTCGCCCCTCCCCGAGATGCCGATGATCCGTCCAGCCGAACCGGACATCGCGGAACTCGCGACGATCGCGGCGAGACGCGGCCGCGGGCTCCGCCCAGCCCTCCTCCGGCTGCACGCGCAGGCCTTCGCGTCGGCCACGCGCCGGGACCGGCGGACGATCCAGACGTTCGAGGCGCTCGCGTCCGGGCTGATCCCGCTCGTCCCCCCCGAGATGCTGGCGGAGATCGCCGACATCCTGCTGCCGGTCGACCAGACGCCGCCCGGCATCATGGACCTTCTCGTGGCCCGCATGTCGGGACGGGGCCGCGACGACCCGTCCCAGGCGGCCTCCCGGCCCGGCCTCGATCAGGCGACGGCGATGTCGCTCTGTGCCCTTCTCCGGCCGGATGTGGACCTCGCGCTGGCGCGAAACCCGCACCTCCGCATCGACGGGCATCTCCTCGAGGAGCTGGTCGGGAGGGCGGCGCCCGATTGCGGTCCGCTCGCGCTCGCCCTTCTTGCCCGCGCCGAGCCCGGCCTCCTCCACCGCGCCACCCTCTACCGTGCCGCGGATGCCCCGACCCGGGCGAAGATCCGGGAGGGGCTCACGCTCCGGCTCGCGGTTTCGGCCGCCCTGCCGCCGCGGCAGGTCTCCGCGGCGCGGCGCACGCGCATCCTGAAGCACGCCGTCCGGCGCGACCTGCCGTCCCTCCTGGCCGAGGTCGGACGAGGCCTGAAGATGCCGGCTCCTCCGGCCTGGCGGACGTCCGACATCCTGGAGGCCGAGCTCCTGGCGCTCGCCCTCACCGCGCTCGGGCTGCCGCATGCCGATTGCGAGCGCGTGTTCCTCACCGTCGATCCCGATCAAGCCCACTCGGTCGCGTACGTGTTCCGCCTCGCCGGCATCTGCCGGACCACGGACCCCGCCGTCGCCGCGCATGTTCTCGGGCTCGGGACGGCGCCGCGCCGCTCGGCGCGCCTTGCGGGGACGGAGGCGCGCCCGCGGCTCGCCGGGACGAAGGCCCGAGCCGCTAGCGCGACACCGGCTCTCCGGACGCGACGTCCAGGAGCGACCGTCCCTGACGGTCGTCGATCCCGATCCACCAAAGGTCCGGGTCGAAGCTGAGCTCGCGCCGCATCCGCTCGTCGATCTCAGGCGGCGTCCGCCCCGACAGGAGGGGCGCGAAGAGGCGCCCGAGCTCGCCGTCCGGCACCAGGATGGACGGCGCGGGTCCGTAGAGGTCCGCCGAGCCGTCGAGCCGGTCCACGCTCACGAAGATCGCGCCCGCCTCCGGGGAGCCGCGCCGCCGCAGCACGGCGTCGATCCCGGCGAGCGCGCAGAGCCGCAGATGGGCCGATGCCCAGAAATCGGATCTGATGCGGCTCACGGGCTCGGGAGCGTGCTGCGCGGGAAGGGATCGCTCACTCGATCTCCGTGCCGGCGCGCGTCGCGAGCTGCCGCGTCGTCCGGCTCGCGAGCGTCCCTGTCACCGGCAGGTTCTGATCGCGCTCGAACCGCTCCACCGCCTCCGCATCCGGCCCGGCCGGTGCCAGCGCGATCTGCGCGTCCACTGCTTCCAGCGCATCGGCTACCCGCGCCTCCAAGGTGCCGGTGCCCTCCACCTGGGCCAGCAGCCGCGCG
>CALMTJ010000255.1 GCA_937872715.1 uncultured Methylobacteriaceae bacterium | reverse complement strand
ACGATACGACGGCGACGACGAGGGGCGCCACGGCCAGGCGGCGTTTCTCCAGCTCGATCCGGGCCGGATCCGCGTCCGGCTGGTCCGCCCGGAACGCCGCCTCGATGATGGCGCCGGCCCGCTCCCGACCCTCGCCCGCGAAGACGATGAAACGCCACGGCGCGAGCTTGCCGTGGTCGGGCACCCGGGACGCGACCTGGAGAAGGCTCTCCAGCTCGCGCTCGTCCGGACCCGGGCCCTCAAGGGAGGCGGGCGGCACGGATCGCCGCCGGGCGAGCTCCGTTATCGTATCGTTCATCGTACCTTCAGCCGGAATGTCGGAGTTGAGGAAGCGGTCACGCGAGACGGGCGAACGTCCCGCCCCGGTCCGTTAGAGTTGCGCCCATGTTCCCGTGCATCGACGGCCGAGACGCCGTCCCGCGGCCCGAAAGGTCTCCGCGGATTCCAGACGGCGCGCCGGTCCGAAACGTGTATGTAGCGTCCGAAGGCCCGGAAGGCGAGGTCGGTGGCGTGGCGGATCCGTTGGCGATGCTTTCCGTGAGCCGTCCCGCCCCCATCCGCTTTCCCGCGACGTCCCATGCGGGCTGAGTTCATCGCGCCGGCGAGCGGCGGGATCGCGCCCGCGGTCTCCGCGCCCGACCCCGTCCCTTTCGCGAACCGGGCCTGGTCGCTACGCCAGTGGCTGCTGGCGATCGCGGCGGTGCTCGCCTTCTGGGCGGCCGCGGCTGCGGCTTGGCCGCTCTCCGGGACGGTCGTGCCCTGGGATTCGAAGAATCATTTCTACCCGATGCTGCGCTATCTCGGCGAGGCCCTGGCGGGGGGCGAGCTGCCGCTCTGGAACCCCTACCATTTCAGCGGTCATCCGGCGGTCGCCGATCCCCAGGCGCTGCTCTTCACCCCGACCATGCTCCTGTTCGGCTGGCTCGTGCCGGCGCCGTCCATGCAGCTCTTCGACGTCGTCGTGTTCGCTCATTTCCTGCCGGGCGCGCTCGCCATCCTGGGTCTCTTCGCGCGGCGCGGCTGGCGGCCGGAAGGCGGGGCGGTCGCGGCCGCCATCTTCATCCTCGGCGGCTCGGCCTCCGCCCGCCTCCAGCATTCCGGGATGATCTTCGGCTACGGCTATTTCCCCCTCGCCATGCTGCTGCTGGAGGAGGCGCTGGACCGCGTCTCCTACCGGTTCGCCGCCGGGTTCGGGCTGGCCGCGAGCCTGATGGTGATCGGGCGCGACCAGGTGGCGTTCCTGTCCGGCCTCGTTCTCGTGGCGCTCGTCCTGCATCGCGCGACCGAGTCGCGGCGGCCCCTCGCCTATCTGCGCCGCCGGGCGGGCGCCTTGGGGATCGCGGCCCTTATCGGCGCCGCGATCCTGGCCGTCCCGATCGTCCTGACCATGCAGTTCCTGGCGACGTCGACCCGACCGTCCTTCGGCTACGGCGTCGCCGCCATGGGCTCGCTGCCGCCGGAGAGCCTCGCCACCATCCTGTTCGCGAACGTGTTCGGCTCGCTCCGCTGGACCTACGATTACTGGGGGCCGGACTGGCATTCCCTGGTCGAGGGCACCTGGACGGACCGGGCCACCAACTACCTCTTCGTCGGCACCGCGCCGGCCGTTCTCCTCCTCTGGCACGGCATTGTCGGGGGACGGCTGCTCGCGCGCGAGTTCCGCTTCTTTCTCGCGGTCGGGCTCGTGGCCACCGTCTACGCGCTCGGGCGCTACACGCCCGTCTTCTCCGTCGTGTTCGACAGCCTGCCCGGGGTCGCACTCTATCGCCGGCCGGCGGACGCGACCTTCCTGATCAACGTGGTCCTCGCCTTCTCGGGCGGCTACCTCGTCCATCGCCTCGTCACGGACGGCAACCCACGCCTGTCGCAGCTCCGCTCGTCGCCCTATGCGGCGATCGGGGTCGCCGTCTCCATCTGCCTCGTCGCCGGCGCCGTCCTGTCCGGGCTCGCCTTCGCCATCAAGGCGCACCAGGCGAGCGCCGCGGCGCTCGAGATGGCGACCGGCATCCTCGTCGCGGCCGGTGTCGTGTGGCTCCTCCTCGCCGGCAACCGCGACCCCCGCCGTCGCGTGCTCGCCGCCGCCATCCTGGCCGCCTTCACCGGGGGCGAGCTCATCTGGCGCAACGCCGCCTCCGCCCTCAACGCCGAGCCCGCCGAGCGCTATGCCGTCTTCAAGGAGCTGCCGCCCGAACAGCTGCGGGGCCTCCAGGTTCTGCGGAGCGCGCTGGCCGAGCGTCACGCGAAGGGCGAGCACCCCCGCGTCGAGATCCTCGGCCTCGGGGGAGCCTGGCAGAACGCCTCCATGGTGCTGGGGCTCGAGGACACGATCGGATACAATCCGCTCCGCCTCGCCGATTACGAGCGGGCCATCGGTCCGGGCGAGAACGCGGCCGATCCGAACCTGCGCCAGTTCCCCGGCACCTTCCGGGGCTATCGCTGCCGGCTCGCGGGGCTGCTCGGCCTCGAATACCTCGTCCTCGACCGTCCGGCCGAGCGTCTGCCCCGCCATTTCCCGCGCCTGCCGAACGCGAAGCTGCTCTACGGATCGGGCGAGATGTGGGTGTACCAGCTCAATGCAGGGTCTCCCCGGGCCTATCTCGCGAGCCAGCTGATCGCCGTCGATTCGGAGGAGGTCCTCTCCCACGACGAGATGCCGGAATTCGACCGGCGCCACGCCGCCCTGATAGAGGGCGAGCAGACCCGCGCGCTCGCGGGCGATTACGGCCTGCACGACCCGGCCGTGGAGCCGGCCCCGGCGAACGGCACCGTCACGATCCCCGATT
>CALMTJ010000254.1 GCA_937872715.1 uncultured Methylobacteriaceae bacterium | reverse complement strand
GGTCGCGACGCTCGGCCGCCAGGGCGAGGAGCCGCCATTTCGGTTCCCCGCCGCCCGGCGCCAGCCCGAGGAGGCCGCGATAGACGGCGCCCGCCGCCTCGAAGCTCGTCGCCCGGAACAGCACCCAGGCGAAGACGACGAAGAGCCCGGTCAGGAGCCATCCGGCGGGGGCAGGCAGCGACAGGCCGCTCCGCCGCCAGAGAAGGTGGAGACCGAGCCCGGCTCCGTGGACGAGGCCCCAGGCCACGAAGGTCGGACCGGCCCCGTGCCAGAGCCCGCCGAGCCCCATCGTGGCGCCGAGCGCCCCCATCTGGACCGCGAGCCCGCGCCGGTTGCCGCCGAGCGGGACATAGAGATAGTCGCGCAGGAAGCGCGACAAGGTCATGTGCCAGCGCCGCCAGAAATCCCGGAGGGAGGCCGCCCGGTAGGGGGCGTCGAAGTTCTGCGGAAGGACGATCCCGAACAGGAGGCCGAGGCCCAGCGCCATGTCCGTGTAGCCGGAGAAGTCGAAATAGATCTGGAGCGAGAAGGCGCCCGTCCCCTGCCAGGCATCCAGCACGGTGACGATCCGGCCCTCGGCCGCCGCCGCGAAGACCGGGTTCGCCACCCCGGCGAGCGGGTCGCCGAGGAACACCTTCTTGGCGAGGCCGGCCGCCAGGAGGGCCACGCCGCGGGCGAACCTCTCGGCGGCGTCCGGACGGAGGTCCGGCCGCTCGTCCAGCTGGCCCATCACCTCGCGCCAGCGCACGAGCGGGCCGGCCAGCACCTGCGGGAAGAAGGCGATGTAGAAGCCGTATCGCGCCAGCGTGAAGCGTGGCGCCCGCCCGGCCCTCAGGTCCGCCAGGTACATGACGTGGTGGAAGGTGAAGAACGAGATGCCGAGCGGCAGCGCGACCGACGGCCGCCCGAGATGCAGCCCCGGCAGGAGGTTCAGCGCGTCGACCGTCGCGGCCGCGTATTTAAAGATGCCGAGGAGGAGGAGGTTCGCGGCGATCGCGGCCGGCAGCAGGAGCGCATGCCGCCCGGAGGAGACGCGCGCGATCGCGTGGTTCGCCGCGATCGACCCGAGGAGCAGCGGCAGGAAACGCGGGTCCCACCAGCCGTAGAAGACGAGGGACAGGCCGAGGAGGAGCTCCGTCCGGCGCTCCGGCCGGAACCGCAGCACGAGCCCGTGCAGCGCGAGCGCCACGGGCAGGAAGCCGAGCAGGAACGGATAGGAGTTGAACAGCATGGACGGGCCCGGCCCGCCGGGTTTGTCGGGACGGGGGCGGGCAGCGTCAAGCCGGGCACGGCGCCCCGTGCCGCCGCGTGCCAGGCTGAATTCCGGTTCTCGCGTGTGGGAACGGCCCACCTGCCGCGGGTCGAGAGTTCGATTGACTGATCCCCTGCCATATGGGTTACGTCCGGCCGGCGCGCGGTGGGGAAGTCGCATGAGCGAAGCGGAATTTCAGGCGCTTCTCGCCGCCATCGAGCAGGTTCGCCGCGACGTCAGCACGCCGGAGGAAGCTCGCGAGATGCTTCGTCGCGAAGGCTACCTGACCGACTCCGACGAGATCGCCGACACCTACGCGGGCGATGGGCCGATCCCGCGTGGCTGATGGATGCACCGCCTCTCGACCACCTTCGTTCTCGGGTATCACGGGTGCGATCGGCAGGTCGCCGAGCGGCTGCTGAGTGGCACCCCGTTCGAACCCAGCCACAACGAGTATGACTGGCTTGGGTCCGGCACCTACTTCTGGGAGGCCAACCCGAGGCGCGGGCTGGAATTCATAAGCGAGGTTCAGGTCCGACGCAGGGGTTCGGCCGCGCCCGTCCATCGGCCCTACGTGATAGGTGCCGTCATCGATCTCGGGCTCTGCCTCGACTTGATGTCGTCCGCGGGCACGGCTCCGCTCAAGCCGGTCCACGACAGCTTCGTGGACCTGTGTCGGAAGGCTGGCAAACCCGTCCCGCGTAACACGGGCGGAGCCGACCTCTTGAGGCGCAACCTCGATTGCGCCGTGATCAACCACCTTCATGAACTGCGCGAAAGCTCCGGCCAACCGCCGTTCGACACGGTGCGGGGCGTCTTCATCGAGGGAGGCCGGATCTACGAGGATTCCGGCTTCTTCCAGAAAAGCCACATCCAGATCTGTGTCCGCCGGCAAGCCTGCATCAAGGGGGTGTTTCGGGTCCCCCATGGGGAGCTCTGGCCCGCGGGACCGCCCGATGGCGGCGTGGCGAACAGGTAGGGCCCGACCTCCGGTTCAGACCCCGAATATCTGAGCCCGGACCGATCGACGGAGGCACGGCCCGCCCTCCTCGCCTTGACCCCCGCGCCGCCCGATGGTTCACCCACCGCCTCCCGCCGCATCGATGGCCGAGACGGCCCGGCCGGCCTGGGACGGAACCCCGCATGATCCGCTAGCCCCTGATCTCCGTGATGACGGACGCCGTCCAGAAGGCGGCGAGGTCGCTGAA
>CALMTJ010000253.1 GCA_937872715.1 uncultured Methylobacteriaceae bacterium | reverse complement strand
GCCGCAGGCGACGGGCTTCACCTGCGCGGTCGACGGAGACGGCCGATCGCCGGGTCGCCCCCGAGGCGCATCGCCCGGCCTGCGACGTCAGGCGGAGAGGCGCTTGCGTCCGCGCGCCCGGCGGGCCGCGACGACCCGGCGGCCGCCCACGGTCGCCATGCGGGCCCGGAAGCCGTGCCGGCGCTTGCGCACGAGCTTAGACGGTTGATAGGTCCTCTTCACGGCTCGTCTCCGGTCGCGTGTGCGGGTGTCGCGCGTCCCGACCGCATGGGGTGTGTCTGTACGATTGGGCTGAGCGGACGCCTGTTCGGCATCCCCGGCTCGCCGGCGGCTTATGCGGCGAAAGCCGCCGGGAAGTCAACGCGAGACCCCGGCGCGGCGCGGTGCGACCCGCGCGGTTCTCAGGAGGTCTTCAGGCCGAGATTGCCGAAGCGCGAGTTGAAGCGCGACAGACGGCCGCCGCGATCCATGAGCTGCTGCGTCCCGCCCGTCCAGGCCGGATGGGTGTTCGGATCGATGTCGAGGTTCAGCGTGTCGCCGGCCGCCCCCATGGTCGAGCGCGTGCGGAACTCCGTCCCGTTCGTCATCACGACCTTGATGAAATGGTAGTCCGGATGGACGGTCTCGCCCTTCTCGCGCTTCTCGATCTTGACGGCTTTCTGGTTGTTCTCGGCCACGGGCGGCTCCTTCGCAGAACGACCGTGACGCGCCGCGGATTCCGCCCCGGCGACAACCGACCGTCTTCATGTCTCGGATGGCGGCGCCTATAACCGATGGAACCGTTCCGAACAAGCGACCACTCGACAGGCAGCGTCGACGCCTCCAGGTGATCTCGTTCCACGAGCAGGGTGACGTGAATCCGGAATTCGGGACCTCCGTTCAGTGCTTCGCTCCACTCTAGCCGCGGCTCGTCGCGTCCTGCCCACGGGTGAACTCCGGGGTCTCACATAAGAAGGATTCGACCGCGACTTTTACGTCATAGCCGACAAGTTCACCTCCGTGTATGTCGACAGCACGCCGATTTGCAGCCCGCGATCTCGCTTGTTGAATGAACGAGTGTCTTCGAGGTCGCAGCACGCTCTCAAGGAGGAGAGGAGCCTATGGCCGCCAGGAAGCAGTTTCTAAACCTGCCCGACCCCGACCCTGAACTCGTTCGGCTACTCGAGGAGGCCCGCGGGCGTCTGGTCTCAGAGGACGATCTGAGAGAGCAGAGGATCAGCTTTGCGTTCGGCAATGCGCTCGGAACGGACGAGATAACAAAGGATAGCGTTCGAGATGCGTCGGAGCATATCCGCTTGAGGGCTTGAACATTGAAAGAGGCCGCTCGCGCCGGCTGTCTCCGGTCAAAGGGCTGACATCATGTCTGTCAGAGAAAGCGACAACAAGGCCCTTTTCAAACGTATCCAGGAGCAAAACCTCCTTCGACAATATGATCTTCTCTCGAACTGCATAGACATTGGTGTTGTGAAAGGTATCGAGGCGTTCGACAAATATACGCTTTGGGCTCTCAATCACACCGCTGTCGCGAATATCGCGCAGTTCGGTGGAAGGTACCGCGAAGGACCTATCTACGTCGGGAACCACATTCCTCCACCGTACGAACAGATCCCGAACTTGATGGATCAGATGTTCTCGATAGTTCATGAGAACTGGGAGATTGCGACGCAGCCTACGGCTTTGGCGGCGTATGTCTTATGGCGACTAAATTGGATCCACCCGTTCGTGGAAGGGAATGGCAGGACGGCCAGAGCTGCGTGTTACTATTTAATTTGCATGCGATATGGTGGGCCAGTTCCGGGCAAGAAGACTGTGCCCGAGCGGATACGGGAGGACAGGCAACCGTATTATGACGCGCTGAAGGTCGCGGATCGCGGGTGGGCATCTGGACATTATGATCTTGCGGACCTGAGCACCTACCTGATGCGCTTGCTGAGGGAGCAGCTGGCTGACGCTGCGGAGGACGCAACGGCCAGAGCCGCTCCAGCCGCCGCCCTGGCCTCGGATTGATCACCGCAGGTCGCGTGGAGTCGAAGCTGAGATACTTCTCCTTCCTGGCACCGTCCCGCCTATGAGCGAGATGTCCATCACACCACCCCGATCCCGGGCGACCCTCGGTTCGTTGAAGCCGCTCGTGCCGTACGGGTTGCGCTACCGCGGCCGGATCGCGGCCGCGGTCCTGGCGCTTGCCGTCGCTTCCGCCGCGACCCTGGCGCTGCCCGTCGCGGCCCGGCGGGTGATCGACCACGGCTTCTCCGAGCAGAATGGCGGGCTGATAAACGCGTATTTCGCCGTGATGATCCTCGTCGTGGCCGCCATAGCGGCGGCGAGCGCCGCCCGGTTCTACCTCGTGGTGACGCTCGGCGAACGCATCGTGGCCGATCTCAGGGCCGCCGTCTTCCGGCGCCTCACGGAGCTCGACCCCGCCTTCTTCGACGCCGCGCAATCCGGCGAGATCGTGTCTCGGCTGACGGCCGACACCATGCAGGTGAAGTCCGCCTTCGGGGTTTCCGTGTCCCTGGCGCTCCGGAACGCGGTGCTGTTCGTGGGCGCGCTCGGCATGATGGTGGTGACGAGCCCCAGGCTTTCCGGCCTCGTGATCGCCACCATCCCGCTCGTCGTCCTGCCGCTCGTCTTCTCCGGCCGGAGCGTCCGCCGCCGCGCCCGCCTGGCGCAAGACCGGCTCGCCGACGCCTCCGCCTACGCCGCGGAGGCGGTGGGCGCGGTCCGGACCATGCAGGCCTTCGGCATGGAGCGGGCGACGGCCGACCGGTTCGCCGCCGAGGCCGAGAACGCCTATCGGGCCGCCCGCGCCTCCAGCGCCGCCCGCGCGTGGCTCACCGGGGCGGTCATCTTCATCGTCTCCGCGTCCGTGGTCGGCATCCTGTGGTGGGGCGCGCAGGAGGTGCTGGCCGGGCAGATGACCTCCGGCCGGCTGTCGCAATTCGTGCTCTACGCCGTGTTCGGGGCGAGTTCGCTCGGCCAGCTTTCCGAGGTTTATGGCGAGCTGTCCGCCGCCGCGGGCTCGGCCGAGCGCCTGGCCGAGATCCTGGCGTCTGAGCCGCGCATCAAGGCGCCGACCGCGCCGCTCGTCCTGCCGGGGCCGCGCTCCGGCACGATCTCGCTGGAGGATGTCCGCTTCAGCTACCCGGCCCGGGACGCGCGATCGCTGGACGGCGTGTCGTTCGACATCGCCTCCGGCGAGCGCGTCGCGCTGGTCGGGCCCTCCGGCGCCGGCAAGTCGACCGTGTTCCAGCTCCTCCTGCGCTTCTACGACCCGCAGGCCGGGCGCGTGCTGGTGGACGGCCACGACGTCACGGAGTTCGAACCGGCCGGGCTCCGCAGGCTCATCGCGCTCGTGCCGCAGGATCCCGTGATCTTCATGGGCAGCCTCGCCGACAACATCCGGTACGGCCGCCCGGAGGCGAGCGATGCCGAGGTGCGGCGCGCGGCCGGCCTCGCGTCGGCGGCCGAGTTCGCCGAAGCCTTGCCGCAGGGCTACGGCACGGCCATTGGCGAACGCGGCGTCACCCTGTCAGGCGGGCAGCGCCAGCGGGTCGCCATCGCCCGGGCCATCCTGAAGGACGCGCCCATCCTCCTCCTCGACGAGGCCACCTCCGCGCTGGACGCGGAAAGCGAGCGCGCGGTTCAGACGGCCCTCGACCGGCTGATGCGGGACCGCACCACCCTCGTGATCGCCCACCGGCTCGCCACTGTCCGGAACGCCGACCGCATCCTCGTCATGGACCGGGGCCGGATCGTGGAGGAGGGCCGGCACGAGCAGCTGGCGGCCCGCGGAGGCCTCTACGGACGGCTCGCCGCCCTCCAGTTCGGGGCCGACCCGCTGCGGGTCGCGGCCGAGTAGGGCCGGCGGTCGCCCCGTGCTATCGTGACGGCGGAAGGATAAGCCGGATGGATGCCGAGAACCAGAGCGGCCCGGTGATCGTTCGCACATCGGACGTGCTGGGGGGCCGCCCGGTCTTCCGCGGCACGCGGGTCCAGGCCGAGATCCTGTTCGAGAACCTCGCCAACGGGCACACGATCGACGAGCTCGTGGACAGCTTCCCGACGCTGGATCCCGATGATTTGAGGCTGGCCCTTCTCCAGGCCTGCGAGGCCCTCAAAGCCGCTGCGCCGGACGTGTCGGTGCTCGAGTGGCGGGAGCGGCGGCTTGCGGATGTTTCTTGACGAGAACATGCCGCTGCAGGTCCGGCACGTGCTCCGGCCTCACCATGTCTCCAGCGTCAAACGGGAAGCCTGGACGGGGAAGCGCAATGGTGAACTGCTCGACCTGATCGCCGGGTCCTTCGACGTGCTCCTCACGTCCGATGGCAGCTTGCCGCATCAGAACAGGCTGGAGGGCCGCGGCCTGTCGGTCATCATCGTACCGACCAACGACCTCGACCTGCTTCTCGCTGCCGCTCCCGCTCTCCGCGAGACGCTCTCGGACGTCGCCTCATCCGACACGGCCATTCTCGTTGTCGCGGACTGGACGGGTCGTCGACGCTACCGGCGCCTCGACGGCCCCGGCGCTTCGGGGGAACTGACTCCCGTCCCGCCTTTCGGCCCGCGCGACCCGCTCATCCGGTGAGCGCGCTGCATCCCTCGCCGAAGACCCTCCTCCGCGCCCTCCTCGACGCGGCAATCGCCTCCGCGCAGCCGGCGCGGGTGCTGTCCGCACACCTCCCGGACCTGCCGCGGGGCCGCACGGTCGCCGTCGGGGCCGGCAAGGCCTCGGCCGCCATGGCGCGCGCCCTGGAGGAGAGCTGGACGGGCCCGCTCTCCGGCCTCGTGGTGACCCGCTACGGTCACGCCGTCCCGACCCGCCACATCGAGGTCGTCCAGGCGTCGCATCCGGTGCCGGACGAGTCAGGCGAGCGCGCCGCCCGGCGGATGCTGGACCGCGTCGCGGGCCTGACGCCGGACGACCTCGTGATCTGCCTCCTCTCGGGAGGCGGCTCCGCGCTCCTTCCGCTGCCGGCCGCCGGCCTGACGCTGGCGGACGAGCAGGAGGTCAGCCGCGCGCTGCTCCGCTCGGGCGCGACCATCGCCGAGATGAACTGCGTCCGCCGCCACCTTTCGGCGATCAAGGGCGGCCGGCTCGCCGCCGCCTGCCACCCGGCCCGCGTCGTCACGCTCGCGATCTCCGACGTTCCGGGGGACGATCCCGTCGCCATCGCGTCCGGCCCGACTGTGCCGGATCCGACCACATGCGCGGACGCCCTCGCGGTCGCCCGCCGTTTCGGCGTCGAACTCCCTCCGGCGGCGCGCGCCCTCCTGGAGAGCGGCCGCGGCGAGACGGTGAAGCCCGGCGACCCGCGCCTCGCCGCCGCCACGTTCGAGCTGGTCGCCACCCCGCAGATGGCCCTCGAAGCCGCCGCCGAACTCGCCCGGAGGGCCGGCATCCCGGCCCACATCCTGGGCGACGCGATCGAAGGCGAGGCCCGCGACGTCGGCACCGTCATGGCCGGGATAGCGCTCCAGGTGGCGCGGCGCGGCCAGCCCTTCCGCCCGCCCTGTCTCCTGCTGTCGGGCGGCGAGGCGACCGTGACCGTGCGGGGCGAGGGCCGGGGCGGCCGGAACGTCGAGTTCCTCCTCGGGCTCGCTCGCGGCCTCGCGGGATATCCCGGCATCCACGCGCTCGCGGCCGACACGGACGGCGTGGACGGGGCCGCGGAGGTGGCGGGCGCCTATCTCGGTCCGGACAGCGTCGCCCGGGCGCTGGCCGGCGGCACGAAGCTCGCCGACAGCCTCGCGGCGAATGACGGCCACGGCTTCTTCGGGACGCTCGGCGACGCGGTCGTGACCGGCCCGACCCTGACCAACGTCAACGATTTCCGGGCGATCCTCGTCACGGGACCGGGCGGTTCCTGAGCGGGCAGGTCTCCTGTATGATCCTGCGGCGGGCCGCGGGTGGGCCTGCCCGCACCGCATCGCGTGCCCCGGTAGGCCGGCCGCTCAGGACCCCGACGCACGCGACCTGCCGGCCATGCGCATCCGTTACAGAATCGCTCTGGTCGGCGGCATCCCGATCGCGGTGGCGGCCGCCATCGCGGTGATCGCCGGCCTCCTGCTCGACGGGGCCGAGCGGGCCCGGGCCGGAGCGTCGCTCGCCGGCGCCGCCCTCCGGGAGCTGACGGAGGTCGTCGCCGCCAAGGAGAGCTTCGTGCGCGGGCAGCCCGCCGAACGCGAGCGGGAGGCGGCCCGTTTCGACCGGGCGGTGGCGCGCGCCCGCGCCGCGCTCGGCGAACTCGACGGTTACCTCGCCGACCCGGCGGAGCGCGATGCCGCGTCGGAAGCCCGCCGCACGCTGAACGCTTATGACGACGCCATGGCGGAGCTGCGCGGGCTTGCGGGCGCCACGGACGACAAGGTCGTCGAGCTGAACGCCCGCACGGCCACTCTCGTGATGCTGACCGATCGGGCCCGGACCCGCCAGCACGTGTCGAACGCCGAGATCATCGCCAGCATCGCGGCGGGCGACGGCAAGCTCCGCCGCGCGCGGGACATCGTCAACGGCGCCCAGGAGCTGCGGGCGGTCGCGCTCGACACCCGCAACCGCCGCCGGCCGGAGGGCGCGGACGGGTTGGCGGAGGCGCGGCTCCGCAACCTCGCCCAGGACTTGGCGCAACTCCTGAAGGACGATCAGCCGGCCGCCGCCAGGGAGGTGCTGGACTCCCTCGCCTCCGGCCGCACTCCGGAGGAGGTCGCGCGGTTCGACGGCCTGGTGGAGCGTCTCATCAAGATCAACGCCACGCAGGAGCGCGCCCTCCACGAGGAGGTAGGGCAGCTCCTGACCTATTCCGTCCAGGCTGCCGAGACGGAGCAGGCGACGCAGAACATCGCCATCGAGACGCTCGAGCTCGAGCGCCTCACCACGGGCGCGCTCGTCAACCGGGATGCCGAGGCCGCGTCCCGCATGCTGGGCGAGAGCGTCCGCTTGGCCCGCACCATGGCATCCCTTCCCATCTCGCCGCTCATCCAGGCGGAGATGACGGAGGCCATGACCCAGTGGCAGGACAGGCTCGGAGCCACGGCCGGCAACGTCCGCCGGCAGAACGAGATCGTCGGCCGCATGAACGAGGTCGCCGCCACGATGACGTCCCGGGCGAGCGCGCTCGACGCCATGATCGGCGCCAATGCCGACCGGATCGGGCGGCTCGTCCGCACCACGCTCGTGACTGGGGCCGCGATCGGGCTTCTGCTCGGGGCCGCGACGGCCGCCTTCGTGGCCCGCTCCATCACCCGCCCGCTCCCCTCCCTCCAGCACCGCATGATCGGGCTCGCGGCGAACACCTCCGGCCGGCTGCTGCCCGAGGCGGAGCGCCGGGACGAGCTCGGCGCCATGGCGCGCGCCGCGAACGTCTTCGTGACCGAGCTGAGCCGGCGGGAGACCGACCTCCGGCACGCGAAGGAGCGGGCGGACGCGGCCCTGGGCGAACTCCGGGACGCGCAGACCTCGCTCATCC
>CALMTJ010000252.1 GCA_937872715.1 uncultured Methylobacteriaceae bacterium | reverse complement strand
GTGCAGGATCGAGCGTTCCGGTGCCGTCTGCACGCCCCCTATCCGGCCCTCCGCTCCGCTCGGGACCACCTTCCCCCCAAGGGGGAAGGCAGCGCCGAACCGGTCAGCGCTCCTTCAAGACCTAGCCCTCCCCGCCCCGGCCGCCACGCGGATGACCGGTCGATGACAGCCCTATGCCGCCCGTGCTACCGGCCCTCTCCTCTCCCGTCATCCTTCCATCCCTTGATCACGTGATCCCGTCAGGCCCGACCTCTCCGGAATGGCGCGGCTTCCTTCGGGTCCTCGCGGTCGCGCTCGTGGCCTTCGTGGCCGGCCCTTACGGGTTCGTGCTCGCGCTCGATCCCTACGGCACGCGCACGAGCCCGGCACGCGCGCCCGTGCCGATCATGGACCTCAACGGGCGCTACATGTACCCGCAGCTGACCCGGAGCGGGCGGTTCGACGCGGCCGTGTTCGGCACGTCCACAATCCGGCTCCTCGATCCCGAGGCGCTGGGGCGGAGCTTCGGCGGGCATGTCGTCAATCTCGGCCTAAATGCCGGAACGCCCTGGGAACAGACGGAGCTCGCCCGCCTCTTCCTGCGCCACGTCCCCTCGCCCCGCCTCCTGATCTTCGGGCTGGACCGGCCGTGGTGCGCGCCGGACGCGGACGAGCCCGGACGGCGGCTGACCTTCCGGTCCTTCCCGCCCTGGCTCTACGACGAGGAGGGGCTGAACGACCTTCCCGGCATGCTGAGCCTGAAGAGCGTCGAGATCGCCGGACGGGTGCTGCTGAACCGGCTCGGCTTCATGCCGGAGCGCATCCGCGGCGACGGCTACGAGAACTTCCTCCCGCCGGAGAGCCGCTACGACCTGCGCCGCGCGCAGGCGCATCTGCGGGAAGGCACGGGCGAGGCGGCGGGCCCGGACGGCGCCGAACCGGAGCCCGGAGCGGCCGGAGCCGGCTTCCCCGCGCTCGTTTGGCTCGACGGGCTCCTGGCGCCCCTCCCCGCATCGACCCAGACGGTCCTGCTGCTCCCGCCGATCCACGTCGCCGCCCAGGCCCGGCCCGGAACCCCGGGCGCGGCGCAGGACGAGGCCTGCAAGGCGGCGCTCGCCGCCATCGCCCGGCGACGGGGCGCCGCATTGGTCGACCTGAGATTCGCCTCGCCCCTCACCAGCCGGGACGAGAACTACTGGGACAAGCTCCACTACCGGCTGCCGATCGCCGCGAGGCTCCTCGGACATCTCGCGACGGCGCTGGCGAGCGGCCGCGACGATCCGGGCGGCGAGTTCCGGGTGCTGGCGCCGGGACGCGTCTCTCAGCCCTGACGGACGTCACCCCGCGCCCACCCTTCCCTCGTTTCGGCGACGCTGTCTGCGAGACGCCCGGCTTCGATCGCGCTGCGAAGACCCGCCATCAAGTCCTGGTAATAGCTGATATTGTTCCAGGTGAGCAGCATCATGCCGAGGATCTCGCCGGACCGGACGAGGTGGTGCAGGTAGGCACGGGAATAGCGGTTCGCCGCCGGGCAGGCCGAAGCCGGATCGAGCGGGCGGGGATCGTCGGCGTGGCACGCGTTGCGGAGGTTCAGCCTGCCGCAGCGGGTAAAGGCCTGACCGTGACGGCCCGCACGGGTCGGCATCACGCAATCGAACATGTCGATGCCGCGCGTCACCGCTTCCAGGATGTCGTCCGGCGTGCCGACGCCCATGAGGTAGCGGGGCTTACCGGCCGGCAGGTGCGGGACGGTGACGTCGAGGATGCGCAGCATCTCCGCCTGAGGCTCGCCGACGGCGAGACCGCCGACCGCGTAGCCCCCGAGGTCCAGCCCGACGAGCTCGCGGGCGCTCTCCACGCGCAGCCGGTCCACGGCCCCGCCCTGGACGATCCCGAAGAGCGCCCGCCCGGGCTGCGCGCCGAAGGCGGCGCGGCAGCGCTCGGCCCAGCGGAGCGAGAGGCGCATCGCGGCCTCCGCCGCCTCGTCCGGGCAGGGCAGCCGGACGCATTCGTCGAGCTGCATCTGGATGTCCGCGCCGAGGAGCCCTTGGATCGCGATCGAGCGCTCCGGCGTGAGCACGTGGGCGGAGCCGTCGAGGTGCGACCGGAAGGTGACGCCCTCCTCCGAGATCTTCCGCAGCGCGGAGAGCGACATGACCTGGAAGCCGCCGGAATCGGTGAGGATCGGGCCGGGCCAGTTCATCATGGCGTGGAGGCCGCCGAGCCGGGCCACCCTCTCGGCGCCCGGCCGCAGCATGAGGTGGTAGGTGTTGCCGAGCACGATGTCGGCCCCGGCGTCCCGCACCTGCTCGGGATACATCGCCTTCACCGTGCCGGCGGTGCCGACCGGCATGAAGGCCGGCGTGCGGATCGCGCCACGCGGCGTCGAGATGGCGCCCGTGCGGGCGGCGCCGTCCGTCGCCGAGACGGCGAAGGAGAAGGTCTCCGTCACCGTGCATCCTGCGGATGGAGGAGGCAGGCGTCGCCGTAGGAATAGAAGCGGTAGCCCGACGCGATCGCGTGCCGGTAGGCCTCCTGCATGCGCTCCAGCCCCGAGAAGGCCGAAACCAGCATGAACAAGGTCGAACGGGGCAGGTGGAAGTTCGTGAGGAGGAGGTCCACGGCCCGGAACCGGTAGCCGGGCGCGATGAAGATGTCCGTGCTGTCACGGTATCCCGTGATCCTGCCATCCTCCGACGCGGCGCTTTCGAGGAGGCGGAGCGTCGTCGTCCCGACCGCCGCGATCCGGCCGCCGGCGCGACGGACCTCGTTGAGGGCGGCCGCTTCCGCCTCCCCCAGCTCGCCCCATTCGGCATGCATGCGGTGGGCGTCGGTATCGTACGCCGTCACGGGCAGGAAGGTGCCGGCCCCGACGTGGAGCGTGACACGGTGAGAGGACACCCCCCGCTTCGCCAGCGCCGCCATGAGGTCCGGCGTGAAATGCAGCCCGGCCGTCGGCGCCGCGACGGCGCCGTCCCGGGCCGCGTGGAGGGTCTGGTAATCGGACAGGTCCCGCTCGTCGGCGGGACGCTTCCCGGCGATATAGGGCGGAAGCGGCACCTCGCCGACAACGGCGATCGCCGCGTCGAGATCCGTCCCCGACGAGGAGAAACGCAAGCCCGTGTCGCCACCTGCGCCCCTCTCCTCCACCTCCGCCTCAAGCCCGACCCGACCGTCGAAGGAGATCCGGTCGCCGAGCCGGAGCTTCTTCGCAGGCCGGGCGAAGGCCCGCCAGGCGTCGGGGCCTGTACGCTGGTGGAGCATGATCTCGACCCGAGCCTCCCCGCCCGGCCGGACCCGCCGGCCCCGCAGCCGGGCCGGGATGACGCGGGTGTCGTTGAACACGAGCGCGTCGCCCGGACGGAGCAGGTCCGGCAGGTCCCGTATACCCGCGTCGAGGAAGCTCCCGTCCGGCGGCACGACGAGCATCCGTGCAGCGTCCCGGGGCACCGCCGGCCGGATCGCGATCCGATCGGCGGGGAGGTCGAAATCGAAGAGGTCGACGCGCATCCGGCCCGCTGCCCATCACCCGCTTCCGGGTGATCCAGTCGCCACCTTTCTCCGAGGCCGGACCGTTGCGCAATTCTTCCCGTCCCGCCATGGCGAGGAGGAAAGCCGATGACGTGATCCCGGGCCGATGCTCGCACCCGGGTCGCGCTCTCGCGATGACGGAGCGGACGGCGCGATGATCGACGAACACCTGCGGAGCGCAGGGCCGGCCGCGAGCCTCGGCGAGCCATGAGCGACGGCGGCGGGCGCTTCGCGGAGAACCTCGCGTATTTCGCCCGGGCGCTGCGCGCAGCGGGCCTGCCGGTCGGGCCGGGGGCGGTGCTGGACGCCGTCGGGGCGGTCGCGGCGGCGGGTCTCGCGAGCCGCGAGGACCTATACTGGACCCTCCACGCGGTGTTCGTGACCCGACACGAGCAGAGCGCCGTGTTCGACGCAGCGTTCCGGATCTTTTTCCGTCGCCGCGGCTACGTGGAGAAGCTTCTGGCCGAGATGTCGCCGATCGCGCCGCCGGCGGAGCGCGGCCGGGAGAAGCCGAAACCTGGCGAGACGCGCGTCACGGAGGCGTTGCGGCCGCAGCGGCGCGAGACGCCGAGGGAGGCCGTCGAGCAGGAGGTGACGGCCCGGCTCACGGCATCGGACCGCGACGTGCTGCGGGCCAAGGATTTCGCCCAGATGAGCGCGGCCGAGATCGCCCGGGCGACGCGGCTCGTCGAGACGCTCGCGCTCCCCGACGACCGGCGCCGCACCCGGCGGCTCCGGCCGGACCCGCGCGGCCGGAGGGTGGACCTGCGGACCACCCTCCGGCGCTCGATCAGGGCGGGCGGAGCCGGCATCCACCTCGCCTTCCGGTCGCCGGACGAGAAGCCGCCTCCGCTCGTCGCCCTCGTCGACATCTCGGGCTCCATGTCCGAATATTCCCGCCTCTTCCTTCACTTCCTCCACGCGCTGACGGCCCGGCGGCGGCGCGTCCATTCCTTCGTGTTCGCGACCCGGCTCACCAACATCTCGCGCGAGCTCGCCCATCGCGATCCGGACGACGCGCTGGCCCGGGCTGGCGCGCGCGTGAACGACTGGGAAGGTGGCACCCGCATCGCATCCGCGCTGCGGGACTTCAACCGGCTGTGGTCGCGGCGCGTGCTGGGTGGCGGCGCGCAGGTGCTGCTCTTCACGGACGGGCTCGAGCGCGAGGTCGGGGACGACCTGTCCTTCGAGACGGACCGGCTGCGGCGCTCCTGCGGGCGCCTCGTGTGGCTGAACCCTCTCCTGCGCTTCGACGCGTTCCAGGCCAGGGCCGGCGGCATCCGGGCGATGCTGCCCCATGTCGACGAGTTCCGGCCCATTCACAGCCTCGCCTCCATGGAGGCGCTGGTGCGGGCGCTCGCCGGGTCGGGCGAGCGGTCCGGCGATCCCGCGCGCTGGATGCCGGCCGCGTGATCCGGACGGGGGTCATCTTCGCGACGGCGGCGCTCGCCGAGATCGCCGGATGTTTCAGCGTCTGGGCGGTGCTGCGGCTTTCCGCGCCGGGATGGTGGCTCGTACCGGGGTTCGCGTCGCTCGCCGCCTTCGCCTATCTCCTGACCTTGGTCGAAGCCGACGCGGCCGGCCGGGTCTTCGCCGCCTATGGGGCATCTACGTCGCGGCCTCGCTCGTCTGGCTGCGGACGGTCGAGGGATTCGTCCCCGACCGCTGGGACGCGGTCGGCGCGATCGTCTCGGTCGCGGGCGCGGCCCTGATCCTGTTCGGACCGCGATCCGCGTGACGCCGTTCCCGCTCGCATGATCGTCCGCGAGGCATTATCTCAGGCCATCAATCGGAGCCCAGACATGCTCTCCAGCGACCGCGACATCCTCACCGAAGCCGAAGCCTGGGCGCGCTCCGGCCGCGACGTTGCGCTCGCCACCGTCGTCGAGACCTGGGGATCGGCCCCGCGGCCCGTCGGCAGCCACCTCGTCATCGACGGCGCCGGCAACTTCCTCGGCTCCGTCTCGGGCGGCTGCGTGGAAGGCGACGTCATCACGGAGGCCATGGACGTGATCGGCGACGGCCGGCCGCGCATGCTGGAATTCGGCGTCGCGGACGAGACCGCCTGGCGGGCGGGCCTGTCCTGCGGCGGCCGCATCCGGGTCTATGTCGAGAAGGTCGGCTGAGCCTTGGACCTTCCGCTCCTCACGGCGCTGAACGAAGAACGCGCTGCCCGCCGCGCCGCGATCCTGGTGACGGACATCGCGACGGGGACGAGCCGGCTCGTGCGGGAGGCCGAGGCGGGCTCCGACCCGATGGCGGCGGAGATCGCCGAGCGGCTGCGGACAGGGAAGAGCGGGCTCGTCGAGGCGGAGGGCGGCGCGCGCTTCCTCACCGTCCAGGTGCCGCCTGTCCGGCTCGTGGCCATCGGGGCCGTCCATATCAGCCAGGCGCTGGCGCCGATGGCGAAGGGCCTCGACCTCGACGTGACCGTGATCGATCCCCGCACCGCCTTCGCGACGCCCGAGCGCTTCCCGGACGTTCCCGTCCTCGCCGAATGGCCGGACGAGGCCCTGCCGAAGCTCGGCGGGCTCGACCGCTACACGGCCGTCGCCTGCCTCACCCACGACCCGAAGATCGACGATCCGGCGCTCGTCGCGGCGCTTCGGGCGGAATGCTTCTACGTCGGCGCGCTCGGCTCCCGCCGCACTCACGCGAAACGGGTCGAACGCCTGACGGAAGCCGGCTTCGGGGAAGCCGACATCGCCCGCATCCACGCGCCGATCGGGCTCGACATCGGCGCCGTCAGCCCGGCCGAGATCGCGCTGTCCGTCCTGGCCGAGATCGTGGCCGACCTGCGCCGCGGCCGTCGACGCCCGTCGTGAGGTTCGGGCCGGTCCCGGTCCGCGAGGCGGAAGGCGCGATCTCCGCCCATTCGATCCGCCGGGACGAGGTGACGATCCGCAAGGGCGCCGCGATCACGGCCGAGCAGGTCGCGGCGCTCGACCGCGCCGGCATCCGGGAGGTGATCGCCGCCCGCCTGGACCCCGCCGATATCGGCGAGGACGAGGCCGCGCACCGGATCGCGCTCGCGATGGCCGGCGCGGAGGTCCGGGTGGAGCCGCCCTTCACCGGACGGGCGAACATCTTCGCCGCGCGGCCCGGCATCCTGCTGATCGGGCGTCGCGCGGTGAACGCGGTAAACGGCGTCGACGAGAGCGTGACGCTCGCGACGCTGCCCGACTTCGAGCCCGTGACCGACGGGGAGATGATCGGCACGGTCAAGATCATCCCGTACGGCGTCGCCGGCGCAGTGGTGGACCGTGCCATCGCGGCGGCCGGCACCGTTCCGGCGATCTCCGTCGCGCCCTACAGGGTCACGCGCGTCGCCGCTTTGTCGACCCTCCTGCCCGGCCTGCAGCCCGGCACGGTCACGAAGACGATCGCGGCCCTCCGAGCCCGCCTCGCGCCGGCAGGCGCGTCCGTCGCGGCCGAGGCGACCTGCCCGCACGAGGCGGACGCGTTGACCGCCGAGCTGCGCCGACAGGCGGCCGGGGAGGCCGAGCTGATCGTGGTGTTCGGCGCCTCCGCCATCGCCGACCGGCGGGACGTGATCCCGGCCGCGATCGAGGCGGCCGGCGGCGCGGTGGAGCATTTCGGGATGCCCGTCGATC